>JBEKZG010000062.1:0-10997 GCA_049510095.1 Occallatibacter sp. | reverse complement strand
CCCTAACCCATCGACAAGGAGAAGAATATGCATGTGATGAAGCGGTTCACACTCACTTTGGCTGCGATGACCGGCTTGGGCATCGCACCGTTGACCGGTCAAACCCCGTCGGTTCAAACAGTTCCACTAAGCGCCGACATTGATGTAGTGAACGTGCGCATTCTGAGTTGTTGATTCTTGATCAGCAGTTCGCAGATCCATTTCTGCAAGCTGTGCAGACTCTGCTCGTCCGTTTCTTCTCGTTCGTCGCCGGGCGGGTCGTATTGGGTTCTTGCCTCAACTCCATCGGTCTGACGCGGTGCCGAAGCGGCGCAGGCAGTCGGTGTGGCGAAAGGGTCTCGATGCCGGCAGTCACAAATAACATCTCCAAGACCAAATCGTCGGGAGCGTCCAACAGTCAACGAAGTGTGGCTGAAACTTCACTGGCTTGCGACGTCAGCTCAGATCCGTCACGAGTGCCATCTCACCAGAAGCTGTGTTGCGAAACAAGGAGACTAAGGTATCCATGATCCCTTGGTATCATGATTTGCGTAGGTGATTTCGCCGGAGCAGCGAACAACTGTCCCCGAGTCATTTCAGCCGAACCAAGATGACAAAACATTCAAAAGTTGTTCAGTTTGCTGCGGAAGATCATGATTCGCCGTTTTGGGACCCCTTGAGCGAACAGACTTGAATTATCTGCCGACAAAGAGTCCGGAGGTCTATCGGTATGAGTCTTGGGAATCCAGAGAAACCGGACGGAAGTCTGCGCGCCAACGATAGTGGCGTACGACAGTTTGCCAATTCGATGCCTGTCCTGGCATCTACAATGAACGCGCAGTTTGAGTTAGAACTCGCTACGCCGGCGATGCTCGACTATTTCGGTGTGACGCTGGACGAGTTGAAAAGTTGGGCCTCAATTGGTGTAGTCCATCCAGACGATCTTGAAGCCGTGATTGCCAGGACTAGCCACTCCGCTGAGACGGGCGAACCGTTCGAATTCGAATACCGCCTCCGCCGCTCTGACGGCGTTTTTCGGAGGTTTCAGGCTCGCGGCATTCCTTTCCGAAACCCCCAGGGTCAAATCGAGCGCTGGTACGCTCTACTGAGCGATGTGGAAGACCAGAGACAGGCGGAAGAGGCGCTGCGAACGAGCGAGCGAAGTCTGAACTTGATCATCAATACAATTCCCGAGTTGGCGTGGTCCACCAACCCGGATGGCTCCGTCGACTTCCTCAACCAGCGCTGGCTTGACTACACAGGGTTGACTGCCAACCAGGCGCTTGGTTGGCAGTGGGTGACTGCGCTTCACCCTGACGACATGGGCGGCCTATCCAAATATTGGGAAACCACATTGGTGTCAAAGACACCCGGAGAAATCGAGGCAAGACTCCGGCGTTTCGATGGAGTCTATCGATGGTTTCTATTTCGCGCAGTTCCCGTGAAAAACGAGTCGGGAGATGTCATCAAGTGGTATGGACAAAATATCGACATAGAGGAAAGAAAGCGGGCGGAAGATGCAGTTCGCGCGAAGGAGCAGGAGTTTCGCGCGACCATCGACACAATTCCAACACCAGCTTTTTCAACCCTCCCCGACGGTTATGTCGATTTCCTGAATCAACGCTGGCTTGACTACGCCGGGATGACCGCAGAGCAGGCGCAGGGATGGGGCTGGAGAACTGCGCTTCACCCCGACGACGTCGATCGACTCGTGCAATATTGGAGATCGTACTTGTCCGCAGGCACGGAGGCTGAGGTAGAAGCGCGATATCGTCGCTTCGATGGTGTCTATCGATGGTGCCTTGTTCGAGCTAACCCTCTGCGCGATGAATCGGGTAATGTCGTCAAATGGTATGGAACAAGCATTGACATCGAAGATAGAAAGCGCGCCGAGGAAGAACTGAAGGCCAAGGAACGCGATCTAATCCGGATTATCAACACAATCCCAACGACGGCATGGTCGACCCGCCCGGACGGTTACTGCGACTTTCTTAGCGATCGTTGGCTCGACTATGCCGGCTTTACGTACGAGGAAGCGGTGGGTTGGCGTTGGGCGACTGCCATTCACCCTGAGGACATGGCCGGTCTCCAGGAGGTCTGGTCAAACGCTCTGGCTACTGGAACTCCCGTCAGCACGGAAGCGCGCATGCGTCGATTTGACGGAGTTTACAGATGGTTTCTATTTCTAGCTAAACCATTTCGCGACGAATCGGGCACCATCGTCAAGTGGTACGGAACGAACGTAGACATCGAGGATAGGAAACAATCGGACGAGGGCCTGCGAACAAGCGAACGCTCGCTTAACCTGATCATTAACACAATTCCCATGCTTGCATGGTCCACCGACCCGACCGGCTTCGTCGAGTTTCTCAATCAGCGTTGGCTCGAATTCGCGGGGATGTCTGCCGAGCAGGCCAGCGGTTTTGGATGGTCGGTCGCAATTCATCCCGATGATGCCAAAGGTCTAATCGACTATTGGCAAGCTGCTTTGGATTCCGGGACGGAAGTTGACGTGGAAGCTCGCCTGCGCCGATTCGATGGCCAATATAGATGGTTTCTATTTCGTGCCAGTCCACTGCGCGACGAGTCCGGGAAAATCCTCAAATGGTACGGTACGAATGTTGACATCGAAGATCGGAAACGTGCAGATGAGGAGTTGCGGCGCAGTGAGGCCTTCCTCGCAGAAGGCCAGAGGCTTAGCCGGACCGGTACTTTCGCCTGGCGGCCAGATACGACGAAATCTGTTTGGTCGGAGGAACTATATCGCATTCATGAAATTGAAGTTGGCACTCCAATATCTGCCGACATTGCGCAGACCGGGGTACATCCCGACGACATACCACTGGTAGCCGCACTTGGCTGCAGGCACAAGCTGACATTCAACTCTAAGGCTAAACATGAAAAACAATGTGACACGAAGAGTGACGAAAGTGTTCTCATGGACCACAGTTTTCTTTGGCTTAGTTATGCAACTGGCGGCTGGGAGGCGGGCCTCAAGGCTCTTCGTCGCGCGGCTGTATCCTCGGCAGTAGACGGCCTTGACACCAGTCAGGCCTCGGCTGCGAACGGATCAAATGCAAATGTTCGAATGGCCTGCCACCGATAAAATGGCGCAAACGAACTGAAGCCGCGCTGCCACCACACAAGCCGCTTTGAGAGGCTCACATCGTAAAGACCCCGGCCGCCGGGGATACTTATTCTGTAGTTCCCGATCCGCGGACACACCAGCGAAACAAACCGGCAGTTGAGGTTCGATGCCCCTACAGAGCGGCCTTGAATGCTTTCTCCTCCCCAACTGCGGTGTCGCGGGCGAAGTTCAGTGGCAGCGATTGGCCCTGACCCCAAGTTCCGGTGAGGGTCCCGTCTGAAGCAACGGTCCCTTTCCACATTCCCTGTAAGGCAGGAACAGTAAAAGTGACTGACTGGCCATCAACATGGAAGTTGGCGCAGTGAATCCCTATCGCGCCTTGATCGGGGCTGTCTAGAGTGCCCGTCACCTTGCCGGGGGCGCTTTCCTTCAAATGCAACTTTACGTGCAGCGGACCGAGGGTCCCGGCATAGTCTCCGGTGATCGTTGGGTTCTGTTGCGCTGCGATAGGCGATGGCACTATCGCAACTATAGCCAAAGCAACCAGGCATGCCATCATTCCGATGCCCAACTGGATTACAGTCTTTTTCGATTTAGTTTCATTCGTGCAGATCATGATGGGGTAATACCTCTCTGAGTAGATGCACGCCGCTCAGCTACAAGCAGCAATGATCCATATTGATGAATTGCTTCTTTGAGGTCAATTACAATTCAGGGCTACTTCCCGACTAATTGGTAATGGGCGTTGCATTACTTATTTATGTGAGGCACCGCAGTGTTCTTCGTTCAATCATCTGTGCGCTCGCAGGTAATGGGCGCAAAGGCTATGTTAGTAACTTCCATAAGGGTACTTTATGTATAGATCCAGATGTTACTTGTCGGCGCGCGCATGAAGTTCTCACGACTTCCGCCGGTTGGCATGCGAATTAGGACTTGCATGGCGAGCTTAGCGGTAGATCGGCAATGATCTCTTCACCGGCTGTTGCGCTTCCCGATGACGTCACCAACGCCCTGTCAGTTGCGTGTTTCCCACACGATCGTCATCCCTGCTCGTACGAATCGATCACGACAAAGCGCAGCATTCTGAGCTGGAGAGGGTGAATTACTGCCATTGGAAAGCTCTGCAAGTTATGGTATTTAAAGGCCTTTGCGATGGGTGACTTGATACATTACTTTAGTACCGCACAATTAAATCAAATAGCACCATCGTGTTCCTTGAGAGAGTACTATCGTGTATAACTCTCTGAGTACCAAGGTTGTATTGAGGTAGAGACTTTCCGTCTAAAGGAGGTCCTACGAAAGGGGTTCTATGTCTTTTGTGAGAAGCCTGCTATGGGTTTTTGTTCTTCTCTGTTCAGCCACCCTCCTGAATGCTCAGTTCGATAGTGGGAGCATCCTCGGTAACGCCCGCGACGTAACCGGAGGAATTGTGCCGGGAGTCTCAGTTACGCTTGAAAGCCTTGGCACCGGCATCGCAAAAACAACTCTCAGCAACGATGTGGGGGACTACACGTTTTCGAGCGTTCCGGCCGGAGATTATGTCATCAAGGCATCGCACAATGGCTTCAAGAGCGTTTCCACCTCGGCCTTCACTGTAACCGTGGGTGCGCGTCAGCGAGTCGATCTGGTCTTCTATCCGGCACTCGTCTCTCAGCAGGTGGTGGTAGCGGCTTCAGCCGTTCTGCTTGAAACCGATACCAGCGATCGCAGCATGGTCATCAATCCGACCGAAGTTGTCAATCTGCCCCTGAATGGCCGAGATCCGGCCGACCTTTCGCTCGTGGTGCCAGGCGTGAACAAGTCCTACCTCGAAATCGAAGGCGCTACCAGTCGCGAGGCTGCTTATAACGTCAACGGTCTGCGCAACCAGGTCAACTCCTTCCTGCTCGATGGGTTGGACAACAGCAGTTGGAGCTTGAACGATCTGGGTTTCTCCAACCAGACGAGCCAGCTGAGCCCCGATGCGCTATCGGAGTTCCGTTTTACCACCGGCAATCAGAGCGCGGAGTTCGGTGAGGCGGCCGGCGGCCTGGTCAACGAAGCGTCGCGCCGTGGAACAAACACATACCATGGCGCCGCGTGGAATTACCTGCGCAACACCGTCCTGGATGCGAATGGGCCTGTGCCGCCAGCCAACGGCGAGCAATCGGCGCTTATCCAGAATCAATTTGGCGCCGAAGTCGGCGGGCCCATCCTCCGCGAAAGAATCTTCTTCTTTGGCGATTACGAAGGTTTCCGCCGCATCTTGCACACCGCCTTGCAGGCCACCCTGCCCTCGGCCCAGCAGGCCGCCGGACATTTCGTCGACGCCAACGGAAATCCTATTCCCATCACCAACCCCTATACGAAGGCTGTTTACTCGAACGGCATCATTCCCGTCTCAGCGCTCGAGGCGACCGATCTTCCGGGAACGACGACCCCGCAGATCAGCCCCCTGGATATGACTGTCCTGGGTCTGCTCCCGACCGGCTCCCTGACCTCGCAGACCTCCGGCGTCGGCAACAATTACACCTCGTTCCCGTTGGGAACGGAGGACTCCGACAAGGGCGATGCCCGTTTGGATTACCACATCACGCCCCGCCAGACCACCTTTGCCCGCTACAGCCAGCGCAGGTTCAATGCGCTTGATCCGGCAGCCATCCCGGCTCCCATTTACTCAGGAAATACAGTGAAGGGCAACATCAACCAGAACAATAAACAATTGGCAACGGGGTATGTTTTCCAGTTAACCACCGCCTCGGCGCTCGATCTGCGCTTCGGCTATTCGTGGAGCGCCGGCGCGCAAAACCCCACCTCGATTGGGCAACCCAACCTGCTGGTAGCTGCGGGAGAACCCAACGCCCCATCGAATCCAGCCTTTGCGAGCGGCCTGAACACCGTAACCGTGACCGGCTATACACCGTTCGGACGCACCAACAGCCTACCCACTGTGGTCAATCCCTCCATCATCGATCCCAAGGTCAACTACTCATGGCTCAAAGGCCATCACAGCTTCAAATTCGGCTACGAATATATCCATGAAACCTCGCTGGTGAGCAACTTCAAGCCGGTCTTCGGCGCCGACACCTACAGCGGCAAGTTTACTCAGGGGAAGACGACGACGACGAGTGACCCGAGTTATGGAGCCAACTCCACAGACCCCAGCTATGCGGAGGCCTGGAACCTTGCCGACTTCATCTTCGGCGCGCGCAGCAAGTACGAACTCAGCGCCCATCACGTCGTGCAATATAACCAGCGGATGCACTTCTTCTATGGCCAGGACGACTGGCGCGTAACGAATAAACTCTCCCTCAACATGGGCATGCGCTACGAGCTGGCGACCCCGCCCTTTGAGTCCAACAATCAACTCGCCGACTTCAATCCCGCCACCAGTCCCATCAACGGCCTCGTTGTCGCTACCAGTGGTTCCATCGCCAATCGCGCCCTCATCGATCGCAACAACCTGAACTTCGCCCCTCGGTTCGGCTTGGCCTACAACCTCGATTCCAAGATGGTCGTTCGCTCGGCTTACGGTATCAGCTATCAGCAGTTCATCCGCGCCGCTGTTGTGAATGAACTGGCCCAGAACGCCCCTTACAACATCGACAACGTCATCTCCCAGTTCGCACCGGATTCAAAAACCTCTCCCCAGACTGTCTGCACTTCGGCGACGGCCGCTCCGCTCAGTTGTTTCCAGCCTACCCAGCTGGGTTACCTGAACAACTTTCTTTCCACATCGAACTACTCCGCCTTGTCCACTACTACCACCTACGATCCCACCAAAACGCCGACGACGTACGTGCAAAGCTATCAATTGTCTTTGCAAAGGCAGCTCGCCAGGACCACCTATCTCGATGTGGGCTATGTTGGCAATTACGGCGTCCACGAGGAGATCCTTCAAGATTTCAATGAGGCACTGCCCAACGCGGTCGGCGGCACGCTCAGCCTTCAGGCACGCCGCCCCATACAGACCTACGCAGGCATCACAGAATCCTTCAACGAAGGTCCATCGCGCTACAACGCCCTGGAGGCAAAGTTTGAAAAGCGTTACAGCAACGGACTCTACGTTGCCAACTCCTTCACCTGGTCGCACGCGCAGGATATAGCCGCCGCCGACCAGGAACTCGATAACAACGACACTCCCCTGGTTGACTTCTATAACAGGATTGGTTCTTACACGCGCTCTGCTTACGATCGGCCACTGAACGACTCGCTCGACGTTATCTGGGATCTTCCCTTTGGTAAGGACAAGCTCCTCGGCTCGCACGCGTCCGCGCCCCTGCAATACGCTTTCGGCGATTGGCAATTCACCGCGATCAACTCTTTAGTAAGCGGCCTGCCCATCTACATCAGCTACTCCGAAGACACGGCGCAGCAAGTGAGTACCTTGACCAGCTTCCTCTACCGTCCGAACCTGGTCGGAGTCCCGGTTCTCGGCAAGAGCAAACGGGCAGCAATCGCGGGCGCGCCGGGACAGTATCAGTATCTCGACCCGACGGCCGTCAGTGTACCCACTGCGGCCAACACCCCCGACGGCAACTGCTCTCGCAACGTGGCGCGCGCCCCCGGCTTCGCCGACCTCGATCTCGGACTGCACAAATTCATTCCTTTGGGCTTTGAAAAGGTCGGTCTGGAGTTTCGAGCCGAGGCCTTCGACGTCCTCAATCATCCCAACGCACAGGCCCCCGACAGCGTCGCAACCGACGCGGGCTATGGCATTGTCAACTCCTACTTTCCCAGTAGGGAACTGCAGTTCGCGCTGAAGCTGGTCTTCTGACGTGACTGGTAACTCCAGCATGTGCCGGTGAAACGGGCAATCTGGTGTCATGGGTCTCGATTCCCAAACCCATGACGCCAGGATGTTGGTCTGATGAAAGGCCTTGTCGCATCTCGATGACTGCCCTCACACATCAAGATGCTTTGTCACGTAAGAGGTCCACCGCGGCAGTGTGCCTTTTGCGGCTTTCCAACTGCGACGAACACCTAAGCGGCGCCGCTGGTGCGGGCAACGGTTGTAACTGTATTGGTTGGGGGACGCGATGACGAGAGCAGATTTCAACGGCCCACGTGCTCAATCCCCAAACCGCGCGATCAGAGCGCGCAATTCACCAGGAGGAAGGGACAAGCAAGATGAGGGTGAACCGCAAGATTTGGGTCAGTGCCGTCGCCTTACTCGTAATCACGACAATTCCTAATTCGAGCAACTCTGCTGGCGCGCAGCAGGAAATGAGCGCGTTTGCTGCTCCTGCGGACTTTAGCCTCACTACTGGTATTGCCACGGACAGCACAGGTTCCATCTACATAGCAAACTCGCACAACACCATCCTCAAGATCACGCACGATGGGCTAGTACGGACTTTCGCCGGCAAGCCAGATGAGAGAGGGGTTGCCGATGGAATCGGTTATGCCGCGCATTTCACATACCCCATTGGTATTGCTACCGATAGCGCAGACAACGTCTACGTATCGGACAAGGTCAAAAACACGATCCGCAAGATCACACCATCAGGGCTAGTCACGACTTTGGCAGGCACTGCAGGCATTACCGGCCAAGCGGATGGAGCAGGTGGGCATGCAAGTTTCTCTAGCCCCATCGGTGTTGCCACCGACAGAATAGGTAACGTCTATGTGGCGGACTCCGGTAACAACACAATTCGTAAAGTCACACCCACTGGTGTGGTGACGACGATTGCTGGTCTGGCAGGTGAAAGTGGTGAAAACGATGGTATTGGCGAGGCGGCGAGGTTCACTGCCCCCTACAGCATCGCCACGGACCAGGCTGGAAACCTCTTCGTGGTTGAGATGTCCAGCAATACCCTCCGCAAGATAACACCCGGAGGAATGGTGACGACATTGGCCGGCAAGGCCGGCGAATTCGGCCACGCGGACGGAATTGGCACGAATGCGACTTTCTTTGCCCCTCATGGAATTGCAACCGACAAGGCGGGCAACGTCTATGTAGCGGACTATGGCAATAACACTATTCGCAAGGTCACCCCCGCGGGTGTGGTCACGACAATCGCCGGCCTGGCGGGTGCGGGCGACAACGGAGAATTCGATGGCGTTGGTGCAGCGGCGACGTTCCTGAAACCCATCGCCGTTACGACTGACAATGCAGACAATTTGCTTGTCCTTGAAGCAGACAACGTCCGACAGGTCACTCCATCGGGTGTAGTGACGACAATCGCCGGTGCTGTGTTCGGACCATGGCATTTGCAGAATCAATTCTGCGAATGGGATGTTCCACCCGAAAATAGCGGCTCAGCGAGATCGGGAACAAGAAGATGTTCCCTAAATGCCGGTGTAACATACTGTTCCTCATCGATTGAAGTTATAAGTGCCAACCCCAAAGGCACCATCCCAAAGGTAAGTCTGGTTCACGATGAGTCGAATGGTGTTATTGCAGTTGATACGAAATTCAAACTCGAGCGCCCCGAAAAAGAGCGAGGCGCAGCGAAAGACGATCCACCAGCCGGAGGATCAGGCTCCGCGTCCTGGCTGCACTACGTAGTTACAATTACGGTGTCATCCACCAGTTCGTGTAACTAGCCGGTTCGAACCCATAGACGGCGATTTCAAGAAGAAACACTTCGCTGCGATCCCATGGAATCTTGGAGCCGCCGGCCCAACGTGGCGCATTCTGAAACTCCTTGCGGAACGCTCAATCAGGCAGCGCTTTCGAGCTACTTTGCCTTCATTGCGGAATGGTTCCCTGCCATACCTCGATCAACCTCAACAACGCCGGAAGCTCCTTGCGGGCGTTCCGTTTCCCGGGCCTTGCTGCCCTTCGTTACGCTGGCCCTTGAAACCGGCGCGCGAACAACACGATCCGCACCCTGCAATGGGGCAACATCGACTTTGTGAATCGTTGCCTCAAGTTCGGCAAAGGCAAGACAGCATCGGGCACGGGCCGGACGATCCCCTTGAATCGGCGCGCAATCGAGACCTCGAAGTTTTGGGCGCGAGAGTTCCCCAACGGCAACCGGCGCATTTTGTCTTTCCATCGGAGCGTTACGGTCTCCATGGGATCGAAGGGACATTCGGCGGGACCGTCCAGGTCTACGACTACGACCCGGATATGCCAGTCGGAACCATTCAGACGGCTTGGCTGTCAGCCCAAAAAATGGACACAGCGCCACTGCCCCAACAGCGGGGACGGGACTCTGATAGACCGCGAGAAACCAGCAACCGGGTACGAATGCGCAGACTGCCATTTCGAGATGCCGAACCTTCCCGCCGCGTTCACCCGGCTTAGATTTCATGACTCGAGACATAGCGCTGTCTCAAGGATGATTGCAGCGCGCATCCCCATTACCATCATTGCCAAAGTTGTCGGATGGTCCCCGAGCACAATGGCGAAGATGGCAGCGCGGTATGGTCACTTTGGAATCGAAGAACCGCGTAGCCAGTGAGGGGCTCACATCTAAACGTAATCTATTGATTATACGGTAGATATTTCTAGCTCCAAGAAAAATACCCCCAAATGTACCCCCGAACGAGCCCTGGCCGGCTGCCTTCGGCGGCGAATGCACTGCCGACTACGAGTCGGGCGCTGGAGCAACTCAACTCGTTGGCAGGTCTTAGCTCCTCCGAGTCGGCGGTGTTTCGTACCCAAAGAAAGGAACGAGCCGCACATGACTGAACGAGTGTTGACGAACGAAGGTTCTCGAAACCCGCAGGACTTCGAATTCTCCGTGCGACGGTCTAGCTACCTTCTCTTCTGTCGAGCTCAAAAAGCACAAACACGGAAGGCAAGTAGACAATTGATGCGAGCAGAAATCAACGAGCCGCAGCATTGGATAGCGTCTCCGTCACCCAAATCGCGGAAGAAGTCTTAGAATCTGTTTAAAAACTCTCGGAGGAATCGAGGAAGGAATATGCGCGGAAAGATTTTGCGGTTAAGTTGGTCGCATGTATCCGAGCGATTTGACCGACGCACAGTGGGCTAAGC
>JBEKZG010000061.1:0-11013 GCA_049510095.1 Occallatibacter sp. | reverse complement strand
CCGCGACGAAGTGCCGGTTGGCAAATCGGAGGCCGACAACCTCACCGTCAAAACCTGGGGCGAGATCCCCGCCTTCGACTTCGCCCCCAAGCCGCACTGGGAGCTCGGCGAAGAACTCGGCATCCTCGACCTCGAACGCGCGGCCAAGATCAGCGGCGCGCGCTTCGCCGTCTATATGGGCGCCGGGGCGCGCCTGGAGCGGGCGCTGATTGGCTTCATGCTCGACCTGCATACGCAGAAGCATGGCTACACCGAAGTGCTGCCGCCCTTCATGGTCAACTCCAGGTCGCTTTACGGCACGGGCAATTTGCCCAAGTTTGCCGAGGACCTTTTCCGCTGCTCCGACACCGATGCCGAGGCCGCCGCCAGGGGCGAGTTCAAAGACAATGACCACTGGCTCATCCCCACGGCGGAGGTCCCGGTTACCAACCTCTACCGCGACGAGATTCTCGACGAAGCCCGGCTCCCCATCCTTCTGACCGCCTATACCCCGTGCTTTCGCGCCGAGGCTGGAGCCGCCGGCAAGGACACGCGCGGCATCATCCGTCAGCACCAGTTCCAAAAGGTCGAGCTGGTCAAGTTCACCCGCCCCGAAGACTCCGATGCCGAGCACGAGCGCCTCACCCGCGACGCCGAGGAGGTCCTCGAAGCTCTCGGCCTGCCCTACCGCCGCGTCCTGCTCTGCGCCGGCGACACCGGCTTCTCCTCCGCCAAGACCTACGACCTCGAAGTCTGGCTTCCCGGCCAGGGGCTCTACCGCGAAATCTCCTCCTGTTCCAACTTCGACGCCTTCCAGGCCCGCCGTGCCAACATCCGCTACCGGCCCGCAATTCAGGGAGCCGCCGGAAACCATAAAGCCAAACCCGAATTCGTCCACACCCTCAACGGCAGCGGCCTCGCCGTTGGCCGCACCTGGCTCGCCATTCTTGAGAACTATCAGCAGCCCGACGGCTCCGTGCTCATCCCGCAAGCTCTGCAACCTTATATGGGCGGCCTCGATAGAATTGTGAAGGAAATCTAATGGAATCCGTAGACCAAGTCGTAACCACCAAGCAATCCCGGCGCACCGTCAAGCAAGTCCTGCTCAGTTACTTTTACTGGACCTATCCCCGCGGCAGCTTTCACTACGACGTAATGGTGACGCTCATCCTGCTCTTCATCGGCGTAACCCCACTCCTCTGGAACTACGGCGACAAGCCGTCCTCCATCACCGGGCCTTTGCATCCCATCCAGGTCATCGGCAACGACGGCCACGGCCTCATCGTCACCGTCCAGGCTGCGGACGCCAACGTCCCCGCCGGAGCATCGGACAAGGTCGTCAAGCAGGCTCTCCGCAAGGCCATCGAGCCGGTCACCGGCGACTCGGTCTTTGTCGAGCATTGGGAAACTGTCACCGATGCCCAGGGCAATGCCGCCTGGAAAGTCTGGGCCCACCGCTAAAGCCATATTTTCACGCTTCGCCCGCCCCAAACGCGCATCCAATGGAGACGATGACAGCTATGCACATTAGAAACTGGCTTGCCACTGCCGCATTTGCCGTGCTCCTGGCGGTGCCGGACTGCATCGCAACCGCCGCCGCCCCTCCCGATCCACTCAAGGGAGTTCTCCAGCGTCTCGACGCCGCTGCCGCCAACTTTCGTTCCACCTCAGCCGACGTGGAAACAGATAACATCACGCAGGATCCGATCTATAACAAGGACGTCGACAAGGGCACAGTCTATTACCAGCGCAAAGGTGGTTCTTACCAGATGGCGGCCCACTTCGAGACGGAAAATGGCAGACCGCTTCCCAAGGCCTATGTTTACTCCGGCGGAACCTTCAAGCTCTACGAAAAGCTGATCAACCAGGTAACTACTCTCAGCAAACTTACCCAGTATCAAAGCTGGTTTGAACTGGGCTTTGGGGCCAGTGGCAAGGACCTCGAGGAGAAGTGGGACATCAAATACCTTGGGCAGGAGACAATCGATGGCGTGAAGACCGAAAAGCTGGAGTTGGTGCCCAAAGACCCGGCCGTCCGGAAGAACCTTCCTAAAGTGACCGTGTGGATGGACGCCGACCGTGCAGTAAGCATCAAGCAGGTCTTCGATCAGGGCCAGGGACAGACCCACACCTGCCTGTATTCCAACATCAAAGTCAACCAGCAGTTGCCCGCCGACGCTTTCACGCTGAAAACCGACAGCAAAACCCAATTCGTCAACCGCTAAATATCGACCGAGTGCCCTATCCTCGAACTTCGAAGAGTAGAAGCTGTGCCTCATGTATGACAGCCTCTTCTGCTGTCAAGCAAAGACTGCGCGCAGCTTCCACGATTGGCCCGGGGTCGAATCGCAGACGTTCTTTCTGAGATTCGACCCATAGCTGGAAAACCGTCTTTCATTGCTAAACGACTCAAGTTCGCACCTTGATTCTCAATCACCTTCGATGGCAACCAACAGTAAAACCTTACCGCCTCGTCCCGATGGTTCAACCGCCGCTCACCGTACTCCCCGGTCTCCTGATCCACACACCCGATCTGCTGGAAACTGGGATGAAAGTCACAGCCTGTAATCGTCATGCTCGGCTCCTTCTCCAGAGATACACGGTCGTCTAGCAGCAACCGGTCTACTCAGCCGAAGAAGCCGGCGCTGTCATGCAATCATCCATCGGACGTCTTTGCTTCTGTCCGATGAGTGGGAGTCAACAACCGCCAACCATCGCCAACTTTCCATCCTGTTTCTGGTTAGCGCACGACTTCAGTCGACCGATAAGGCCCATAAAATGAGCCGGGCTTTAGCCCCTGCTAAGGCTCGCTCAGCGATTTTTGTCCAGTGCCAGGAGTTTTTCCGCGGCCTGCTAGATCTCTTCTGGCTCGGCGTCGCTGTGGAACGCTTTAGGCGTGGAGTGAAGCCGGCCGAAAAGGCTGAAGCCCTTCTTTTTTTCTTCCAGTTCGGGAAGACCCCCGGCTCTGCGGGCCATCTGGCGAATGGCGGTAGCCATGGGAACGTCTTGAAGGACGAGCGGAGTCGCCAAAGCCTGAGTTCGCCGGGCAGTGGCGTAGTCGTCTGGGATTCTCCATTGGGCGGGCCGGGTAAGCGCCTTGGTGATGTGAGCCTCGTCGTAGAGCAACGATTGAGGCGTATACCGGTTGAGCACGATCTGCAGCTTGCGGCCCTTTGTGGCCAGGAACCCGGTGATCATGCGATTGGCGTTGCGGAGTTCCGAGACGCCGACCTGAGCAATCAGGTAGATAGTGGATGAGGCATCGAATATAGCCGATGTCGTGAGGTCCAGCCGGGAACCGGAATCGACAATGACGTAATCAAAACTCTGACGCGCGACGGAGATGAGCTTGTTCACGGCGCTGATCGCCGGATCCGCATCGCCGAATGCGGTGGGGGCGGCCAGAACCGATAACTCCGGACTGTGAGAGGTGAGGAGCGTTTCGAGAAACCGGGTATCGAGGCGGTTGGTATCGCGAAGAGCGTGCGTGGTTGAGTATTCCGCAGTGACGCCAAGGTTGATGGCCACATCGCCCAGGGGAAGGCCGAAGTCAATCAGGAGCGTTTTCTGACCGGACTCCTGGGCGAGCGCGACGGCAAAGTTGGAGGCGAGTGTGGTGACGCCGCATCCGCCCTTCGTGCCGAGAAAGACGCACACCTTACCGGAATTTCGCCTGGGGCGGTGTGCGCCGGGACGGCGGATAGAGACGCGGGCAAGGGCGCCGGCCATGTCGCCGGGAGCAATGGGAAGATTGAGAAACTCACGTGCGCCGGCACGCATGCAGCGAACCGCCATCTTGAGGTCGGCACGCTGGGAATAAACCATGACAGTGGTGGAGGCGAAGGTGCAGATACTCTCCACTATTTCGAGGGCGTATTCCGGGTCGCTATCCAGGTCGACAATGACCACATCGGGAAGGGGGAGCAGTAACCGTGGCAGCTCGTCGAGGTTGGCAGGGTAGGCGGTAATCTCACTGACCTGCGTCCCGATCGACGCGCCAACAACTCGGGCGACATCTTTGCGGCGCGCTTCGTCGGGTCCAACAAGGACGATCGATAAGGCGTCGCTCTCAGCGTCGGGATTCTGCGGGGCATCCCACATGGTGCACCTGCAACATCCAGTTGCGTGCAACAGAGCTCAGTTTACCTGAGTCGGAGCACAGGATTGTAGTCGATCTCAATCCAGGCGGGCAAATCCGGTCGAACTGGTTCCGTAATGCTAACCTCCCTTCCTGGCCGGCGGCCCGATTTTTATCGCTGCGCGAGGCCAAAAGTAATCGCGGCTTCCTCAGTGGGTTTTGCCGGCGCCGGGACAAATCTCCATTTACGCACGGCATCCTCGGCTGCGGTCGCCAGCATTCGATTTCCGCTGAGTGTTTTGACATCCGCCACGTTGCCGTCGGGATCGACAGTGGCTTCAACCATGACGACGCCGGCGATCTTGAGCCGGCTTGCGGCCTCGGGGTAAACGGGCGCCACGCGCGATTTGATGGCACGGTTCCCGGCCGCGGATGCATGCATTGCCAAGGCCAGGATGCACATGAGTAAGGGGATATTCACCAGGCGGAAGGATGCGCGGCGGATTTGGCATTGAGCGATTTGAATCGGAGTCTGATGCATTGGCCCTCCTGAGTCGGACAGATGAACAGAGGATGCATCGGCACATGAGGGCAATGGGTGAACGGATTATCCGGGCCAGGTTGCGAGGCCAGGTTACGAAAGGAACCAGGACGGCTTACCTTTGCGAAGCCGCATCTCCTAGTGCGGCGAAGGTGAGATCCTGAGCGGAAGAGGCTTGAGATTCACGCCAAAGATCGAAGAGACGGCCATAGCTCAAGGTGATGTATTGGGACGGGTCGATGTCCAGGGCGCTTGCGGTCGAATCGATCCAATCGGCGGGACCCTCGAGCTCGGCGAATGCGCCAATCGGAGTCTCGTCGAGGACGCAGTGGCCTTCGCCCAGAGACCACTCACTGCGCCATTTTTCGTAGCGAAACGCCGGTACCAGGCCAAGAGACTCAAAGACCTGTGCGAGGGCCTCGCCATCGGAGACCTCGGTTTCGGTCTCAATGCGGTGTTTGTGGGTATCTTCGCCGGGGGCTTTTTCCGGCAGCCGTTTGTGGGTAAGGATGCAGCGGCCGGCATACGTACGGATACGGAGAATCTCAGTGCGGGCGCGCAATTGGCGGTCTGGCGTGTCATAAAGAACGTTCGATTCAAAGCTGCGAGGGGTTTGCAGCGTGAACCCCCCGGCCTTAAGGCGTTGGGTGAGGCTTGGCAGGTCGTCGACGCGGAATTTGATTTCGGTTTCGACGTACATATTAAGGAGTGAGTATACCCCACCTGCGGCGGGTCACCCGCGGTGCGGCAAACGCTCGCAGGGCAATCGCATGAAGGATTCTTATTGACCCAGCTGGTTCATCCTCTCGCCTTAATCGACCGGCCTCCGCACTTCCTCCCGGAGGGAGGAGACGAAAATAGCCCCGGATGGAGTCCGCCGAACGGGGTCCCCACGGACGGGTCCTTGTCCGTGGGGTAAGGGGACGGGTCTTCGTCGCTGAGGTGGCACGGCGGACACAATCCGGGGAAGAGCCCCAATCGCGTTTTCGCGTCCCGTAGGGCCGCGGCGAATCTCTCCCTTCAGCTTGGCTATGTCTTTGCGATTGCCCCGCAGACGCTCGCTATCCGCTCGCACGGGCTTGGTTGCTTCCCGCCCTTTCTGCGGAACGAAACGGAAAGGGTGGGGCACGGAGCATTTCTGCGTCATGAAGGGTGAGAATGGAAGAGTGAATACTCTGCGGTTGGTTGTGGATTCGGCGGATCTGGAGACTCTGCGCGTGCGGGAAACCCTGGACAGAGCGGCGGCGATTTTGCGCGGCGGAGGCCTGCTAGCGTTCCCTACGGAGACGGTGTACGGCTTAGGCGCGAATGCGCTGGATGCGGGCGCGGTGGCGCGGATTTTTGAGGCGAAGCAACGGCCGGCATGGGATCCGGTCATTGTGCACATTTCCGGCTTGGCGATGCTGGAGCGGTTGGTTGCGGAGGTTCCGGAATCCGCGCTCAGGTTGATGGAAGCATTTTGGCCGGGGCCGCTGACACTGCTGCTGAAGCGGACTGCGGCGGTTCCGGATGCGGTAACGGCGGGACGGCCGCTCGTGGGGATAAGATTGCCTGCGCATCCCGTGGCTCTGAATCTGATAGAGCGGGCCGGGGTTCCTGTGGCGGCGCCGAGTGCCAATCTATTTGGGCACACGAGCCCGACGACGGCGCAGCATGTGCTGGACGACCTGGATGGGCGCATCGATGCGGTTTTGGATGCGGGGGCGACGGGCCTGGGTGTGGAGTCGACGGTGCTGGACGCCTGCAAGACACCCATGGTGATCTACCGGCCGGGAGCTGTCACAGCGGAGCAGATTCGCGCTGTGGGCGGACCGGTCACGATGTTCGATGCTGGGAAGCTGCAAGAGACGCCGCGGGAAGCAATGCCGTCGCCTGGGGTCGGAATTCGGCACTATGCGCCCAGAGCGCGCCTGGTGCTGGTGGATTCCAGCCCGTCTGACCCAAGAGGTATCGAGGCTCTTGAGATTTTCGAATCTCTGATTGAGAAAGCGGCACTGAACTGGCCCGGAGAACGCGTCGGTGTCCTGCTGCCATCGCGGATAACAATCGACGCGTCGTGGAATGACTCTAATCTAATCGCATACGACTGGGGTTTTGAGGCCGGGGAACAGGCGCGCAACCTCTATGCCGGCTTGCGTGCGCTCGACGCTCAGGGTTGCACTGTGATTGTCTGTCCGCTGCCCCCGGCCGAAGGGATCGGTGCTGCGATCCGGGACAGGCTGCTAAAGGCAAGCCACAAATGACAGTTCTCCGCTCTTAACTGTCATCTGCAATCTGTCATCTGTAACTCTGTCGTCTGAAGGGCTCATTGGCCGTTTTCGATTAGCTTGTACATGTACTTGATCGCCGATTTGTATAGCAGGGACTTTTGGCGTCCGCGGACTTTGAGGGAGTTACGGTCGTACCATTCAATGCGGCCTTCAATTGTTTCGCCGTCTTCGAGCACGATCACCATGGGGGTCTGGGACTGAATCTGCTTTTGAAGGTAGAAGAGCTCCGCATGGCGGTGCTGGGATTCGTCCTCGACAAACTGGGCAGGGAAACGAAAAGGGACCGACGCTGGGGGAAATTTCCGCGCGCGCGCGCGACCCCTGCCGGGCACCGGAGAGGGAGAGTTACCAATCGGCCTGAGAGCGGACTGGTTGCCATGGCTGGTAAGTGCCGGCAATGTGGACGAACCGGAAAGTGTAGTTGAACTTATCATGGCGAGTGATCCTTCCTGGGGAGAACTAAGACATGACTCCAACGAAAACAGATGACCGGAGGGAATGAAGAATGAATGCTCCGGAATTCAAGTTGACGATCCAAACCGTCTAAAGGTCTTTTGGAAAAGACTGAATTCCAGCGCCGATCGCTCAAAAGAACAAAAGATGATACCCGCATTGGCCGTGCGGGCCTAAGTAGCACCGGATCCCATTCCATGGGTCAGATTGCTGGTAATCGAACAGATGCTTTGGGTGGTGAACTGGTTGCACTCAGTGTAATCGCAGACAGGCAGGCAAGGAACAGATTAATTTTGGCCCTTGATTGTGGACCTTGATTGTGAGCCTTAATTGCGCTGCATGGAGGCGGCCATGGCGTCCAGTGAGAGAGAGCGGAGCAGGTTGCGGCGCATGCCGGACTCGACCTGGACGAGGGCGTGGGCTGCGGAGTCGACCCAATCGACGGTCAGTGACGACTCGCGGGCAAGGCGGCCAAGATCGGCTTCGAGGTCGAGGTTGCGGATCAGGCCTGGAGTTCCGGCGACGATGAGGAGCAGGTCCTCAAGCAGGCTGCCGGTGGCGCGCAGGAGGTTAAGGGTTTTTTCCTGGCCATCGGCGCCGGCGCGGTACTTTTCCGTGGCCTGGAAGAGTTGGGCATAGTCAGGCTCCTTGAGCGCGCCGCGCAGAAGAATGAGGGCATCCTGGCGGCTCAGGAGATAGGCGTCGAGGTCAAGGGTGAGGGCGCGGCCCACGGCCCCTTCAGCCAGACGTGCGGCGAGGGCGCGGTCTTTCGGCTTGAGCTCCGGACGGCGGCGGGCGAGCAGAGATTCGAGATCGGTGGCGGGAAGCGCGCCGAGACGGTGCAGGACCGTGCGTGAGCGGATGGTGGGAAGCAGCTCTTGCGGGTTCTCTGACAGGAGGATCAGAGAGGTGTGCTCGGGCGGTTCCTCCAGGACCTTCAGCAGGCTGTTGGCCGCCTCTTTCATGAACGCGGACGAGGTGAAGATGGTAAACGTGCGCGCGGATTCGACAGGCGGGCGATAGAAGGCGACATGGATGACCTGGCGGACCTGACCCAGCTTGATGAGGAGCTGGGGAGGGTCAGGCGGGACAATCAGCAGATCGGGGTGGGTTTGGATGAGGATGCGGGTTTCGCGCTTGTCGGTTTCGCGGAGGTCTTCGCGGGCGGCGACGGCTTCGGCAACCAGGGTTTCCAGGTTGGCGGAATCGGAGATGCGGGTGCAGTTGCGGCACTGACCGCAGAAGTCGGGAAGACCATCGGATTCAATGGGGCTGAGGCAGTTGACGGCCTTGGCAAGCATCAACGCCAGCGTGTACTTGCCCGAACCGCGCGGGCCGGTAAGGATCAGCGAGTGAGGAAAACGGCCAGCGCGGATCGACTCGCGGAGATGGGTGACGGTTTGCGTGTTGCCGAGAAAATCCTGGAAGCCCACGGATTGAGCATAGCGCGAATGGGTGAGAGCGAGTCAGCAGGTTTGTCGTCCACCGGTTAAGCCGACCCCGATGGATGAAACGGCATTTCACATCGATTTAACGGCATACAACATGGATGAGACGGCATACAACGGATTGATGAGACGGCATACCACGCATTTCGCCCCGGAGGGGCCGAAGGATAATAGCCCAGGATGGACGCTTCGTCCGCCGCGGCGGACAAGCGGGAATCCTGGGTTAGCTGCCCCATCTGAACCTTGCGCCCCGTAGGGGCAGCGCGAACGTCGGCCCGTTTCTCCCTGGTCAGTCAGCGGGCCAGCGCGACAAAACCAAAAACAAACTTCAATCACATGACAAGGACACTTGACAAGCAGCGATATTTTATGTAAAGTAAAGTTGCCTTAATGTAAAGGAGACTCATCATGTTCATGGCAAATTCGAATCCTGCTGTACGTCGGTACGTCATCCGCTGCTGGGTTAGCGGCGCACTGGTGGCTGTACTCTCCATCTCGGCTGCCTTGGCATTCCGCCTTGCGCATCTCACTGGCGTTCCGGCCTATTGTGCGGCAATTCTTCCCGCGCTTCCAATTCTTTGGATCTTGTTTTCAACCGGCGCGTTTCTGGCCGAGGAGAAAGACGAGTTCCAACGCAATCTTATGGTCCAGTGCCTGCTCGGCGGCACCGGCGGGACCCTGGCGGTGACTACGATTTGGGCCTACCTGGAGGACTTCGCTAGTGCTCCAAGGCTGGACCTGGTCTGGGTCTATCCCATCTTCTGGCTTTTCGTGCTCGTTTCGTACCCGTTCGTTTGGCGGAGGTACCGATGAAAAACCGGCTGCGAGTGCTCCGCGCTGAGAAGAACTGGTCGCAGGCCGATCTTGCCCAGCGGCTGGAGGTTTCGCGCCAGTCAGTCAATGCGATCGAGACGGGGAAGTTCGATCCCAGTCTTCCGCTTGCCTTCAAACTGGCGCGACTATTTGAGACGACCATCGAGAAGATCTTCACCGACGAGAGCGAAGCCTGAAACGACATCCGGCTTCGCCCCAGAGGGGCAGCGCGAACGATCAAAGGCACGATGGTAAGATGACAACCGGAGTTCACTCAACTGTGGGGGCTTTTCTATGTACAGGCAGGCGCTGGCGGTTCTGGCAATTCTGGGGTGGGCGGCGGGAATTCAGGGGCAAATGAAGGGCAAGGTGGCGCCGGCCTTTTCAGATAAGCCTGAGCCGCCCGCTGAGAAGCTGGCCACGGGGCTGGCGCGCCACGACTTTCTTTATGCGGGTGAGTCGCATGACCGCAAATTGTTTGTAGTGCGCGGAGGAAAAATTGCGTGGAGCTGGAGCGATGCCGATGATAAAGGCGAGATCAGCGACGCGGTGATGCTCTCCAACGGCAATATTCTTTTCACGCACCAAGTCGGGATCAGGGAAGTGACCCCGGATAAGACTGTGGTGTGGAGTTACGACGCGCCAGAGGGGACGGAGGTTCATACTGCGGTCCCGATTGGCAAGGACCGTGTGCTTTACATCCAGAACGGCGAGGTACCCGTGGTGCGGGTGGTGAACACGACGACCAATACGACGGAGAAAGAGTTCCGGCTGAAGACCAAGCTGCCTGCCAGTACGCACGGACAGTTCAGGCACGCGCGCCTGACCCCGCAAGGCACGCTGCTGGTGGCGCACATGGACCTGAACAAGGTTGTGGAGTATGACACGGACGGCAATGAGCTTTGGTCGTTTCCGGCCGACAGGCCGTGGGGCGTGACGCCGCTGGCCAATGGAAACGTGCTGATTACCGACAGCAAGGGAGTGCGCGAGATTACGCGCCGCGGCGACACAGCGTGGAGCTGGACGCCGGCGGATGCGCCTGAATACACATTTGCCCACCTGCAACAGGCTTGGCGTCTGCCGAACGGGAACACGGTAATCAATAACTGGGTGAATGAGTGGGATACCGATCCCAAGGATATTGTGGGGACCGTGCAGGCCATCGAAGTGACTCCGGCAAAGCGGGTGGTCTGGGTGCTCAACTCCTGGACGGACCCGGAGAATCTCGGCCCGGCGACCACGTTTCAATTCCTGGACGGGACGGCTGCGGAGGATGTGCATTTCGGGGAGATCGAATAGACGAATGCGGGGGATGGGGTTGCTTGATTCGGCGGCTGAATCTTTAGAGCGTGTTTGAAGAATCGCCAAGGCCTTTCCCATGTACTGTTAACGTTCCGTCGCGCAGAGAGAAGTACCCCTGCGGCGGTTTTG
>JBEKZG010000608.1:0-2712 GCA_049510095.1 Occallatibacter sp. | reverse complement strand
CCGTCGCGGCGCTCAGCGCATGAGTGTGCGCCGGAATCTGGTTTATATTCAGCGTCACATTCTCTGTGCCGGTCTGTTCCCCAAGAATATAGGCCGTCAGGCCGAGACCCTGCCCAACGTGCACCGGAACACGGCTCCGCATATCGGGCAATTGAAAGGTGCTTGTGCCGTTTCCACCAAAAGAAGTTCCGAGAATTGAAAACAAGGCCGTATACGAGCTGATGGACAACATCTGTCCATTGCACAGAGCCCAGCCGTTGGGGGCAAAATCGCCGGCGAACATGATGATCTCGCCGATAAATGGTTCTGACATTTTTACTCTTCCTCTCTGGCGCGAACCAATCGGTCTTCGCGCCCGCCAGGGAGGGGCCTGATGCCGGCTCTCCCCAACGCCCGGCGAACTTGGCCGGGGCTTTGCTCTGTTGCCTGCCCGGTCATTTCTCTAGCCTGGGCGGCAACGGGTTGCATATCCGATCTGGAAAAATGCATCAAAGTGCCGGTTGCTTCCTGTTGAATCCTGTTTACTGCGCCGGACCGGAGTGTTTCCACCCTGGCCCGGGTTGAGAATCTCTATGTCACCGTGGCATCGTCCAGCTATTGGCAGGAGAAGGCTGAGGTGAAGAGCGCAGGATAAGCGGTGGATGTTCCGGTGAAATAAATGAGCTCTCCGGCATTCAGCGTTCCTCCGTTGATGGTGCAACTGGGATTCCCTGAATCGGTGGTACAGGTGCTGCCGAGCTGTGTCGCGGTCCCACCCACCGCCGTCGTGCTGAACAATTCAAAGGTGTAGGTGGCGCTGGTGGAGCCGGAATAAAGCGACAGGTAGGCATGGCAACTGGTGGGAACCACCATAACAGTGGCATCGGTCTGGCCATTTCCGCATCCAGCACCGGCAAGCGGCGAACAAGTAGTGAAAGTGGCACTCGTTTCACCGTGACTTACGATTGTGTATGGAATACCGCTGCTGAAGCTGCTGGCCAAGCCCGCAGAACCGGCAGCGCCAGTCGCGCCGGTTGGCCCGGTTGGCCCGGTGTTGCCTTGCTCGCCAAGACCGGTGGCGCCGGTTGCTCCTGTTGCGCCCGTCGGTCCCTCCGCTCCTGGCTGGCCGTTCGCGCCGGTTGCGCCCGTTGCCCCGTTGGAGCCTGTTGCGCCCGTTGCGCCGGTAGAGCCAGTCGCGCCGGTTGCGCCCGTGTTGCCCGCGGGACCAGCTACCGTAGAGGGTGCGCCTGTTGCGCCGGTCGCGCCCGTCGCGCCTGTTGCGCCGGCACTCCCGGAGGCCGCCTGAACCTGCGGCCCGAGGAGATAAACATAAGCGGCACTGTTGCCGTTGCCGCCTGCCGGGTAACCCACGATAACGCCGATAACCTGGCCGCTCGTGGGATAGGTCGTGCCGGCGTCCGCGCACGCCCCGTTCTTGCTGGCACTCTCCAGGACATAGTCGCCGGTGGTAACTGAGCTCGTGTCGAAGGTGCAGAGGGCAACCCCCGAGTGCTGCACCGTAACGCTATCCCCCACCGCGGAGGCGCTGTTCAACGCGACACCAATAATCGGAATCGCTCCGTTTGTATCCGAAGTGAAGCTTTCGACAACTGTAGTTGCGCCGCCACCGGCTCCCGAGTTGTTGCCAAACGTTACCAGGTAACCGGCAGTGGGAAGTCCACCGCCCTGTGTGGCGCTGCCGGCAAGATAGGAAGCCTGGGGTCCCGGATTCCCGGTCCCCGCTGTGCCGTCACCGGAGGAGTCAAACGTAACCGCGGGGCCGCTCGCGCTTGACCCGGTTGCCCCGGTCGCCCCAGTGACACCCGTTCCGCCTGTCGCGCCTGTAGCACCGGTCACACCCGTTGCGCCGGTTGTGCCAACACCTGTAACACCTGTAGCTCCGGTCACACCCGTTGCACCTGTCACGCCTGTCGAACCCTGTGCGCCGGTCACACCCGTTACGCCAGTCACGCCTGTCGAACCCTGTGCACCCGTCACACCAGTCACGCCCGTCGAACCCTGTGCGCCTGTAGCACCCGTTGCACCAGTTACGCCTGTCGAACCCTGTGCGCCTGTCACTCCAGTTGCGCCAGTTACGCCCGTTGAACCCTGTGCACCTGTCACTCCCGTTGCACCTGTCGCACCCTGTATCCCCTGTGCGCCTGTCTTGCCTGTCGAACCCTGTGCACCTGTCACACCAGTTGCGCCAGTCACGCCCGTTGAACCCTGTGCACCGGTCACTCCAGTTGCGCCAGTCACGCCCTGTATCCCCTGTGCGCCTGTCACGCCTGTCGAACCCTGTGCGCCTGTCACTCCCGTTGCGCCTGTGACGCCCGTCGATCCAGTCGCACCCTGTATCCCCTGTGCGCCAGTTACGCCTGTCGAACCCTGTGCGCCGGTCACGCCAGTTGCGCCAGTCACGCCTGTCGAACCCTGTGCACCGGTCACGCCAGTTGCGCCAGTCACGCCCATCGATCCAGTCGCACCCTGTATCCCCTGTGCGCCAGTTACGCCTGTCGAACCCTGTGCGCCGGTCACTCCAGTTGCGCCAGTCACGCCCGTTGAACCCTGTGCGCCGGTCACGCCTGTCGAACCCTGTGCACCTGTCACACCAGTTGCGCCAGTCACGCCCGTTGAACCCTGTGCGCCTGTCACTCCAGTTGCGCCTGTGACGCCCGTCGATCCAGTCGCACCCTGTATCCCCTGTGCGCCAGTTACGCCTGTCGAACCCTG
>JBEKZG010000607.1:0-2771 GCA_049510095.1 Occallatibacter sp. | reverse complement strand
GGTGGTTCCGGGGTCGAGGATTTTACGAGTACCCGCCAGGTCCAGTGGCTGCGGGTATTGTATCGACGCTAACCGTGGAGATTGCACCCTAATCTGTTCGACGATCTGCCCTCGCTCCTCGCTCAGGTGGCGCAGTCGCTTGGAGAGTTCGTCGACCTTCTGCCGATCTCTCGTTGGACTTAACTGGGCAAGTTGGGCCTGTGTGCGGTCGTATTCAGCAGCGTTACGCTTACGCGCCCGGTCGATGTCCGCTGGCACTTCTGATGAAAACACAAGATCGCGTTCCGCCAGCATCTGCAGCAACGATTGCGCGCGGGAGCGCTCCGATACTTGGAAAGCCTCCTCAGGTCGCATCAGCTCCAATAGCGTAATCTCAAGGTCAGCGTAAAGGTCGGCATGTTGCGCGCGAAAGGTGGACCGGACCTCCTGGCTCCCGCCGAGCCTCGCCGTCTGGCTCTCCAAAGCGTCAACGGCATGCACAAAAAATGGATAGGACTTGTCTATCTGGCCGCTTGCGTGCAAAACGACGCCAAGGGAGTGTAACGTCTTCGCTTCTTCGAGGCTGCCTGGAGCGAGTTGGTTTTGCAGAACCAGCGCCTCCTGATAGAATTCCGCAGCCCGGCTGTTTTCGCCGCGCTTGGCAGAAAGCTCGCCGAGATTGTCTTGAACTTGAGCAAGGCTCAGACTTTCCGAGGCCTCCTTTTGAAAGATTGCCAATGCCTGCTGAAAATACTTGGCAGCTTCGTCGAAGTCGCTGCGTTGCAACTTGAGCTCGCCTAGATTATTCAGGCTTTCTGCAGTACGCAGACCCATCGGATTCGACTTTTGTCGCAAGGACAGGGCTTGCTGAGAATAGTCTTCTGCAAGCGGCAAATTACCACTCTTTGCGGCGCCCGCGCCAAGTGCGCTAAGTGCATCCGCAACGTCGGAGCTGCTGGGATCGATCTTTCGCCAGATAGCGAGCGCTCGCTGAAAAAACTCTGTAGCTCTAGTATCCTCTCCGCGATTATCTTCCAGGGTGCCAAGGTTAAATAAACCCCAAGCCGTGTTCGTGCTTTCGGGGGCCACCTTTTGCCAGATCTCCAAGGCTCGCTGATAGTACACTTCGGCATGGGCCAGATCGCCGCGGGCTGAAGCCACACTGCCGAGATTAGTTAGGCCCCATGCGAAGTCCTGGCCGCCTGGGTTCAATTCTTGCCGTATGGACAGCGACTGGCGATAATCGCTTTCAGCCCTGTCGAGTTCGCCGCGGGCTTCGGACAACCGCCCTAGACCCTCCAGAGTTTGGGCGGTTTCTAAGCTATGGGGCGCGGACCTTCGCCAAAAGTTCAGCGCTTGCTCGAAATGCTTCTCGGCCGCATCCAGATCACCGGCAGCATACTCCGAGTTTGCGAGATTGTGCAAGGTCCTTGCAGGTGCTAGGCCCCCAGGATCTACTTTCTGTTGAATGGCAAGGGCCTGTAGATAATACTCTTTTGCCTGGTCAAACTTTCCGCGGACGGCAGCCAAAATGCCTAAATTCGTTAAGCTTCCGGAGAGTTCGATACTATTGGGAGCGAGTTTCCGCCGAATTGCAAGAGATTGTTGAAGATTGTCGTCTGCTTTGTCGAGCGCCCCGTGTCTCCAATCCAAAACTCCGAGACTGTTCAGACTTACTGCTTCAGCCAGGTTGGGTGAACCCTGTTTTCGCGCCAGTTCGAGGCTTGCCTGATAGCACTCACGAGCCTTATCGAATTTGCCTCGATGCATCAGGGAATCCCCCCAGGCCTGCAGAAGATGAGGGGCAGCGTTGGACGCTGTCAGATTCAGGTGGTCTGTCGCCTCCTGAAATACGGCGTCCGACTCGTCGAACTGTACTGCGCTTCCCAACGCCTGGGCGAGTTGGAACTTAAGCCACGGACCCAGCCAAGCCGGATCGGAAGGCTGAACTTGGACCACGACCGCGCGCCAGCCGGCGGCAGCCTCCGCGAACTTGTGGTCATTCTCCAATTTGCGGCAACTCTGGTAGCCAGAAAGGAGGTCCGAACCGAGCCACGGGCGAATCGTTACTCCAAGCCCCGATACACCGCTTGGGAGCGCCCAGGTCCTGTCTGCAGAGTTCCTCGCCCCGTGGAGCATCGTAGGCCCACGTGGTACTTGAAGAATCTGGAGATCCATCCAATCGAAAGGCGATTTTAGCTGGCCGACATCGGTCTCCCGGGACCAGGAGACGATCACATCACCAACCTGGAGACCAGCTTGATCCCCCGCCGAGCCTGGCCTGACCGCTTCAACAATTACGCCGAATGGTGCGGCCGAACCAGAGTTCGGTGGGATTCCCCCGTTCTGGGCGAAACCGACTGCGAGAGAAAACAGCAGTGCTGCTGCCATGGCGAGCGGACCGCGTTTGCCATCCCCGAATTGCGGGCACTTTTTGTCCGCAGTCGCACTATTCCCATCCAATGAGCCATTTCCAAGGCGGATGCAGTTAAGGTTCCGCATTTTGCACCTTCGATGAATCAGAGTTTACATCCCAGTGCCGCTGTGCATTCCGCGGTGACCAGAGTATCGAGAAGTTGGTCTTAACCAAGGGCGAACCGAGCGCGGACAGCGGGGTGGTCGAATTATTCCTGACGGACTCCGCCGGGAAGAAAACGAAGTTTTTCCCATCAACCTGTCGCCGATTGCCTATTTCCATTCCCCCTGAATGGTAAAGGCTGCCCAATAGTACGGATCAGTCCAACGCTTGTCCTTCCACATCTCCAGTTGCGCCTGCCGCAATGCCGCCGCTG
>JBEKZG010000606.1:0-2891 GCA_049510095.1 Occallatibacter sp. | reverse complement strand
TCAGGAGTCATCATCTGTCCGACCGTTACGGCGGACAGCGGTTAAGGGTGAACTCCTTCACCACAACCAACGATCTCATTACACGCCGATGCTGTTTTGTTGTCAACCGCTTTGATCGTATGAAGCATGAGCAATTTGATGGAGCGGCTGTAGAATCGCGTCGAGGGCGCATGAAAACACTTGCCAGTCCGGTGGACAAGCAGGAAATATTGCAGACGTTGGCGCGGATTGGGCCGGCCAGCCAGTGAGGTGGTCCCGGTACTTCGGACAATTTTTTGCTTTTTCCTTAAGTGGGAGTTCTTGTTCTTGCCTTTACGCTGCCATGGATTCTGGCAGGCGGTTGAGGTATACCTGATCGGGCGTTTGCGCTTTCAGGCTGGAGTGTGGTCTGTTCGCGTTATAGAAGTCGATGTAGCGGCTGAGCGATGTTCTTGCCTCGCTGACCGACGGGTAGGAGTGCAAGTAGACATCCTAGTGCTTGATAGAGCGCCAGAGCCGTTCCACGAAGACGTTATCGCGCCAGCGTCCCTTGCCGTCCATGCTGAAGTTGATCCCGTTTTCCTATAGCCGCCGAGTGAAGGCTTCGCTGGTGAACTCCACCCCCGCCACAAAAACCTGTCAACGGGACCGAACATCTTGAAACTGAAGCGACACACGCAAAAAAGGCTGACCACTATTCCGGTCAGCCTTTTTGAGGAGGAATTGAATCGGCTGATCGTCGAGCCCCAATTACTGCGTGACAGGCGCTCGACAGTCCGATTCGAGCCCCGCATCGGGCTGAACAGCCTGATGCGGAGTTCGACGGGTTGCTGTTACCGGCTACTGGGCCTTGTGCTTCTTCGCGGCCGCGCCCAGGGGCTTGCGCACCTGCGGCTTCACCGCCGATTCATCGACCGTCGTAGTTCCGGGTACATCGTTGTCGAAGACCGCGCCCGCAGGTACCAGGTAGTCTTCCACAGACTTGCTATCCCCGGTGCCGGTGCGAACGATGATCCGAGAGGGATCGATGCCGGTCTGTCCCTCGCTTACCAAGTAGGCCTTGGTGTTCACGGCGCGCTCGGCGGCTATGTCCCCGGCGGTCTTGCCCTTCTTCGGTGTCTTCTCATCCGTGGTCGATTCGCCAACCAGCACGACGGTGGCTGTCGGATCGTTCTTGAGGGCTTCGGTCACCTGGTCGAGGTTAGCCTTGGCTTCGTTGTCCACACGCGTCGGACGCTTGGAGTCCTCGAACGAGATGGAGCCAAGCGACTTGGCGTGCGGCTGTGGCGGCGGCGGCGGGGCCACGATCGTGACCGTCGTGCCGCTGCTTGCGGCGCCGCCCTTATCGTCCGCGACGTTGCATGTTATGCCTACAGAGCCGGTCGCGGCGCCCGCCGAATTGTAGGCAGCCGTGGTTCCGCTGCCGCTGATGGCGCCCGCGCTGGCCGAATAGCTGTACGTGAGCGGACGGTTCTGCGGGCTCACGCCGATCGCGGTAACGGTGCTCGAGTCACCGGGGCTGAGAGACGCCGGGCTGGCCGTGCAGCTCACCGTTGGCGGCTCGAAGGCCTTCACCGTAAACAGCGCCGAGCACGTTGCGTCCTGGCCGGGCTTCAGCCCCTCTTTGCCGGGCTTGCCTTCCTTCACTTCACCCTTCACCGTATAGGTGCCGGGAGCCAGCGAACCGGTGGCCACCGAAACCGTCGTGCCGCTGCCGGTCACCCCGGCTCCAGACCAGCTGTAGATCGCATTCAGCTTCGGATCGAGCTCGGCGGTCGTCGCGGTCACCGTCACAGGGTCGCCGGGGTAGATCGAAACCGGGCTCGCCGTGCAGGCCAGGGCCACCGGCGGCGGAGGCACGATGCTGCCCAAGCCAAACACAAGCCCCGCGCTGATGCGCCCCTGAGGATCGAAATTGATTGTACCCCCTTGCGAGGCGGCGAAATTGGCATGAAGGTACTGATAATCCCCCTGGAAAAGGCGGATCGAGAGATGGTGGTTAAACGCCGGCGTTTTGACGTCTAAACCGCCGCCGGCCGTCAACGAAAAGCCAAAAACGTCCGTCTGGAAGTAGCTTCCCACTTGCTCCGCGCCAACCAGAACGTGAAGGAACGGCGTCACGTTGCCGTACGGGAACCGGACAGCCAAGCCACCCTCTCCGCCGTCGAAATCGTCGCCCGGCTGCATGAGGGTCTTGGCCCGCTGCTCGGGCAGCAGAAGGTGCTCGTCGCCCTCGAATTGCAGGCCGATATTCTTGTTGAAATAGCGGGTGATGCTGGCGATCGCGCCCCAGTCGATGGCATTGTAGCCATAGGCCGGCGCGGCCGCGCTGTTGACGGTTCCGTTGGGGATCAAGGCGCTGTATCCAAGGAAGATATCCCACTTCGACGGGTCGGTGCCCGCGGGCGACCCCTTGGCAGCCGGAACCGCCTGGGCAGCCAAGGCAATCGGCGTCAATGCCGATACTGCCAATACCGCAACCAGGCTGACAAACTTAAGAACTCGAACGTTCATGCGTTTTTCCTCCGCAGATCAAGCTGAACAAAAAGAGAGTTAATACTGTGCGCGAGCGTGGAATTTGGCTCGAACTGACTGGACCCCGCAAAATGTGCGGACCGTAAAGCGTCCAAATAATACAACTAAAATTACCATATAACAGTTCCGGTAGAGCACATTTTTCAATAGGATGCAATTTGCCAATGCATCCCAACCGTTGCGAATCTAGCCGGTTACTTCAGTAACTCTTCGTCTGCAATTCTAGTCCGCAACCGATCGATCACTCGGCATTCAGCGTCTTCATCAGGCTCCTTGGCTCGCGCTGTATCTTCTCTTGAAGCAGCGTAATGGCATACAAGAGCTGCTCGGGGCGGGGCGGGCACCCTGGAACGTACACGTCCACCGGCACCACTTGA
>JBEKZG010000605.1:0-2909 GCA_049510095.1 Occallatibacter sp. | reverse complement strand
GAGCACCATGAATGGCCAGCCCATCAAACTGAGCAGAGCAAACATCATCAGAATTGTGCGAATGGGAACGAAGCTCGACACATACGCCCAACCCTCGCGCAACTGCGCTGCCATGGTTGTGGCCGGGCGCTCTTCCTTCGACGGCGAGAGGCGCATCATGAGCAGCGATGCGATGACTGCAATGTAACTGACACCATCGACGAGAAAACACCAGCCCTCGTTGGTGACCGCGATGAGCATCCCGGCCAGCGAAGGCCCGATGAGGCGCGCCACATTGACCAGGGAGGAATTGATGGCGATGGCGTTGGAGAGGTCGGCTTTGTCGTTGACCATCTTGACCATGAACGACTGACGGCCGGGCATATCGAATGCGTTGATGACGCCCTGCATCACGCTGAGCGCCAGGACCTCAGAGATGGTGATGCGATGGGTGAGCGTGAGCCAGGCCAGAAGCAGTGACTGCACCATGGCCAGGGTCTGGGTCCACACGAGCACTTTGCGGCGGTCGATGCGGTCCACGATAACGCCGGCCAGAGGAGCGAGCAGAAACGTGGGAATCTGGCCCGCAAAGCCGACCATGCCCAGCAGCAGGGCCGACTTGGTGAGCCGGTAGACGAGCCACGAGGTGGCGACGCGCGTCATCCACGTGCCGACGAGCGAGATGCTTTGACCGGCGAAAAACAAGCGGAAGTTGCGATGCTTGAGGGCGCGCCAGGCGTGCGAGAAGTCGCCGGACGCGGAAATGGCTCCAGTGGAGTTCTTTTGGGAGTTTATTTTTTCCGCCATGCGCGTTATTTAGATGCGCTGTAGACGCCGGCAGACTCGCGGGTTTCCGGGCGACTATGATCCGGCAACAGGGGAGCGAGATTCCTTTCGTTACTTAGCCACAGTCAGCTTAACTGTCGTGTTCTGGTCAATGCGCGAACCGGCGGGGGGCTGCTGCGAGAGCACCGAGCCCGGCTTCACGGGCGGTTTGGGCGGGGCGTTGGTTATCGGGGTGATCGGCACGTCGATAAAGGCCGGCGTCGCCGACTGGATGCCGACCTTCGCCATTTGCGCCTGCGCGAAAACGATGGGAAGGCCCGTGAGGTCGGGCATCAAGAAGCCATCGGGCACATCGTCACTGGGCGCGGCGACAAGCAAGTTGACGCTGGGCTGGGCAATTCCCTGAGCGTGACCGGGCGGGTCCTGGGCCAGCACGATTCCTTCCGCCGCGCCAGCATAGGGCAACTGCGCGGTTACGCCAACTTCAAGGCCGACGCGCCGCAGAGTCAAGGCCGCTATGCGTTGGTCGCGTCCCACAGTGTCAGGGACTTCCACCTTCTGGGGGCCAAGGCTTTCGGCCACGCGCACACGCCACTCACGGCGCACGACAGTTCCGGGCGCAGGCGACTGCGTGAGGATGTGTCCCGCAGCCACGTCGCCGGAGTAGTAACGATTATCCACGTCCAGATTCAGGCCCAATCCGGCGGACTGGCTGCGGGCCTCGGCTACCGTCATTCCCTTGAGCGCAGGCACCTGCACCTCAGCCCCGTGAATGGCAAAGTGCATCGTGGTGATGGCCGCCAGAAGCGCCACCACCAGCAGGAGCAGCAGCAGCGAGGCCACCTGAAAGAAATTGACAAACGCGCGGGCTGTCATGCCTCGGACTCACCATCCTCATAGACGATTTCGTACTCGACGGTAGCAGCCTTTTCAAGCATCTTCGACACCGAACAGTATTTGTTCTTCGACAGGGCCACGGCGTCCTCGACGGCCTTGCGGTTCAGACGGCCGCTTAAGGTATAGGTCAGCTTGATGTGCGTGAAGACGCGGGGCGCGGTATCGGCCTGCGTGGCGGTTGCGGTGACCTTGAGGCCCAATAGCGGCTGGCGCTTTTTCTCCAGAATCGAGACCACGTCCACGCTTGTACATCCGCACAGGGCCATCAATACGGCCTGCATGGGGCTGGGACCCTGCTCATGCGAGGGGTCCGCATCGAAGAAGATGGAATTGCCTTCTTCGGAGATTCCCTCGTAGATGTTGCCGCCTTTCCATTCGCTGTGAGCAATCATTCTTTCGCCTCTCCTGTCATGTTCGTGTTTTACCGCAGATTATCCGTTACCGGCTCGGGATGGATTGTGACCCGCTGCACCTCGGGGCACTCCAGCTTGAAGCGATCTTCAAGGCCGGTCATCACCTCATGTACGCGGTGCATGGCCAGATCGTCAGGCAACGTGCAATGGCACGAGAGATAGATGTGCTCGCCGGCGCGGCCCACCACGATCTGATGCACATCCACCACATCAGGAAACAGTTTGGCGGCGGCGCGCAGGGCAACCTCGATTCTGCGGTCCTCCTCGACCATCTCTTCCGGCTGCTCAATGGTGGCGGGTTCGCTTTCGATGTGGGTCAGCACCGAATCGATCTCCGGCGCCTCGCGCAGAATCTCCGCTTCCATGGCAGTGACAAACTCATGCGCGGCCTTCAGCGGCATTCTCTCGTCGAGTTCCACGTGCTGCTCCACGCGCAGGCGTCCGTGATGCGACTGCACGCTGAGATCGTGCACATTGACATTGTTGCGCGCGGCCACGGCCCGAACGCGGTCGAATACGCTTTCCGTTTGCGCCTCGCGCGGCACGGTGTGGATGACCACGTCGGCCTCCGGCAGGGCGCGATGCGCAGCCTCGGTGGCTTCCCGCACCAACTCGCCGGTGTGCTCGAAGGTAAAGCCGCGCGGCAAGGCCAGCGTGAGGTCGGCGAAGTAGCATGCGCCCGATCGCCGCACGCGCGCCTGTTCCACGGCCAGCACGCCTTGCACGCGCTCCACCTCGTGCACCAGCTTTTGCCTCGTTTCCGCGGGAACCTCGTCCATGAGGACAGCAACGGTTTCGCGGCCCAGAGTCAGGGTGAGACGCAGAATCATGAGC
>JBEKZG010000604.1:0-2911 GCA_049510095.1 Occallatibacter sp. | reverse complement strand
CAGTCATCCCCGACGCAGCTTTCTTCAATGTTCCCGTTGTCTTCGTGTACTCTCTGACAAACTCAGCCCAGCTCCGTTCCACCCGATCCCAAAATATCTGCGGTGTAGCATCCGTCGAGTGGAAGAACCACACGCGCCAGGTGACCGTATTCAGCGGCGGCATCCAGTCGTCGTCCGGCAGAGCGGGTACATCTGTGACGTCCAGCGTGCAATTGCCTTTATGGTCGTTCTCCACCTTTGCCCCGTTCTCGATACGGGATCCAAAGCTAATTCCAGAATCGCCTGTGAATTGGTAGCGGTAGTGCGCCTTGTGGACGAAGTAAGACTGCTGAATCTCCCATGTGGGCTCATCCGGTGGGAAGGTGTAGCGCACCGTAACCCTGTATTCCAGAATGCTCCCAACCTCCGCGCTGGGCAGCGAAAACACCAGCTTATCGAGTTCAAACCCTCTGGTCTTGTAATCCAGAACCTCGGCAGGCTTGTCCACCATCGGAATGATTGTCCCATCCGCGTGAATGGTGCGCCCGTCAACTTCAATCTTCTCCAAAGCCGGATCGTACGGCATCTCAACCGTTGCCAGTTCCTTACCCTTTTCGGTGAGCACCTTGATCCGTTCGTAGAAAGTCCTGAACTGGGTCGGACGCTCTGTAATGTCCTCGCGATACAGATATACCGCGCTGGCGCCCGGTGCCTTCTCGTCCGCCGTCATCTGGAGTTCGTCCTTGGTTGGTTCCAGAAATTGGGCCAGAAGCGTGGACGGAGTCCAAATCGACCCTAAAAAAACCGCAGCAATGCTAGCTGGAATAAAACGTCGCATAACAGCATCTCTCATTTCCATTGCGGATCGGATGCCCACATATATATCACCCGCCCCATCCCTTGCAATGTGCGCCGGGCTTCAACGTGCAATGGCTGCGCCAAGGCCACACGACAACATCACGCCTATGCCAACGCCCGAGAATCAGAATGGATAACCGGAAAGCGCGTCGATCTCTCTCGGCGCCATTAGAATGAATCCCTCCGTGAAAAAGATTCAAATCCCGCTCTGGGCGCTATTCGCCGTCACCGTCTCAGTCCTGAACCTCTCCGCATGCCGCCCTGCGCTCCAGCCGCTCCTGCCCGACAATCCCCGCCAATTCCCCGGCGTCGCCATGCGCGATGTCACATTCTTCTCTCCTGCGCTAAATCGCAACATGCCCTACCGCGTCTATCTCCCCGCCACCCTCGCCCCCGGCCAGAAACTCCCAGTGGTCTATCTCCTTCACGGTGGTGGCGGAAGCTTCCAGAACTGGTCGAACTACTCTGACGTCGGTCACTTCGCCGCGCACGGTCTCATCCTCATCATGGCCGACGGCGGCTCGTCCTACTACGTCAACGCCGCCCTCAAGCCCGAAGACAAATACGAAGACTACCTGCTTCAAGATCTGATGTCCGACGTAGAAATGCGCTTTCCCACCGCGTCGGGTCGCGAAAACCGCGCCATCATGGGCGTTTCCATGGGAGGCTTTGCCGCTGTCAAACTCGCCCTCTCCCGCCCCGATTTGTTCGTTTTTGCCGGGGCCATTTCCCCGGCCATCGATGTCCCCAGCCGCCGTTTCAGTCTGCGCCGCTGGGGCCAGAGCATTCGCTTCCGCGCCATCTTCGGCCCGGATGGCAGCAAGGCACGTCAGGCAGCTGACCCATTTCTCTTGATCCGCACCGCCAACCCGACCCAGACTCCCTATCTCTATCTAACCGCCGGCCAGCAGGAACCACTCCTGGAACCCATCCTCCGCTTCGCCCACTCAGCCAACCAGCACCACTTCAATATCGAGATCCATACGCTGCCCGGCATCCACACCTGGACCCAGTGGGACGCTCAACTCCCTGGATGCTTCAACAGCCTGCTAGACCATCTGCACGCAAATCACTAAACACTAGCCACTAATCACTAACCACTGCCTTTGTCACTCCACCACCAAACTAGTCTCCTTAGCAGCCAGCGAACTCCCCCCCACCCAAATCTTGTAAGTAGTCGGCTCCACCGTCCGTTGCATCTCGACGCTATAAAAACTCAACTCGCCAAATCCCAGCGGAAACTCCACATGTTTCGTCTCGCCCGGCGCCAGCGTTACCCGCGCAAACCCTTTCAGTTCGCGCACCGGCTGCTCCACGCTCGCCGCCGTATTCCGGACATAAAGCTGCACCACCTCGGTCCCGGCCACGCTCCCCGTGTTTTTCACGTCCACGCCCACCGTCGTCACCGGCGCAGTCTTATTCGCCAGAACCACATTCACCGGAACCGTCGCAGCGGAAATCGTCGGCTGCGAGTAGCTGAACCGCGTATAACTCAACCCCCACCCAAACGGAAACAGTGCCGAATTCTCCTCGTCCATGTACCGCGACATGAACTTCTCTTGCGAATTCGACGGCAACCGGCTCAAGTCCCCATGCGCCGGCCTTCCCGTCGGAAGCTGCGCGTAATAAAGCGGTTCCTGTCCCACAGCCCGCGGAAAACTCGAAGGCAGCTTGCCCGAAGGGTTAACATCGCCGAACAACACATTCGCAACCGCGTGTCCGGCTTCAACCCCAGGGCTCCACGCCTCAAGAATCGCTGGTACGTGTCCCGCTGCCCACTTCAACTCCAGCGGCCTCCCGGCAAAAATAACCAGAATCACCGGTTTCCCCGCTGCCACCACCGCCTCCAGCAGCCGTTCCTGCGCGCCCGTAAACCCAAGATGCACGCGGCTCGACGCCTCGCCTTCCATCCAGTTAGCCGGCTCGCCAAGCGCCAGTATCGCCACGTCGGCCTTCTTCGCCGTCTCCGCAGCCTCGGCAATCGTCTTGTCGTCGTCAGGAACAGGCCTGTTCTCCTCGTCCTCAATCGGCCCGCTGAAACTCACCCGCCTCAGCACGTCTGCGTCCTCACCCG
>JBEKZG010000603.1:0-3039 GCA_049510095.1 Occallatibacter sp. | reverse complement strand
CGGTGCCCAGCAAGCCCAAACCTCGACCGCACCCGGCGGCAACATGGAAGGCAAAGAAGTCCGCAACGGAATCGCTGAGTCGGCTCTCTTCGGCACCATCACCACCGATGCAAGTTGCGGCGCGGTCAACGGCGTCCACGATAGCTTCACGCCCCTCGGCGGCATGGTCGTCCTCACTAACATCATGCTCGGCGAAGTCGTCTTCGGCGGCGTCGGCGCTGGCATGTATGGCATACTCATCTTCGTCGTGCTCTCGGTCTTTATCGCAGGCCTCATGGTGGGCCGAACGCCTGAGTACCTCGGCAAGAAAATCGAATCCTACGACGTGAAGATGTCCATGCTCTACGTGCTCATCTTTCCCCTCATTATCCTCACTCTGACTGCGGCCTTCGTACTGTCACCCACCATCGGCTTGCCCGCGCTCACCAACCAGGGGCCGCACGGATTGACAGAGATCCTCTACGCCTTCACATCCGCTGTAGGCAATAACGGCTCGGCCTTCGCCGGCCTCAACGCCAGTACCAACACCGCGACTCTCTGGTGGTACGACGTGGCAATGGGTTGGGCCATGCTCGGCGGACGCTTCCTCATGATGATTCCGGTACTCGCCCTGGCCGGCAATCTGGCCCAAAAGAAGAGCGTCCCGCCCTCGCCTGGAACCTTCCCGGTAAACTCCAGCCTGTTCACCACGCTGCTGGTCGGGGTCATCCTCATTCTCGGCGCACTTACGTTCTTTCCCGCTCTCAGTCTCGGGCCGATTCTGGAACACCTGCTTCTTCAGGCCGGGAAGGTCTTTTGAACTGACAGCTTTGAGCCTCTAGCTACTAGCGTCTAGCTAGTGGTCGGATATGAAATCGGATTCTTCCAAAATTGCCGGCTAGAAGCTAGAGGCTAGAAGCTAGCGGCTAAACTGCGAAACGGACTGTACATGGCAACCAAGAAAAGTCTCTGGAACACGGCAATTCTCTCCCAGGCGCTCGTCGACTCGGTGCGCAAGCTCGATCCCCGGTGGATGGTCAAGAACCCGGTGATGTTCGTTGTCGAAGTCGGCTGCGTACTCACCACCGCGCTGCTCATCAAGAACATCGTCACGCACGGCGCGGACTTCGGATTCAACCTCCAGATCACCCTCTGGCTCTGGTTCACCGTGCTCTTCGCCAACTTTGCCGAAGCCATGGCCGAAGGCCGCGGCAAGGCGCAGGCCGACACCCTGCGCAAAGCCAAAGGCGAGACCATTGCCCAGCGGTACAAGGCTGACGGCAGTTTTGAAGAGATCGCCAGCGGTCTGCTCCGCGCCGGAGATGTAATCTATGTGCCCGCCGGCAAGTACATCGCCGGCGACGGTGAAGTCATCGAAGGGGTTGCCTCGGTTGACGAGTCAGCCATTACCGGCGAGTCCGCCCCCGTCATCCGCGAAGCCGGCGGCGACCGCTCCGCCGTTACCGGCGGCACCAAGGTCCTCTCCGATTGGATCAAGGTAAAAATCACCTCCAATCCCGGCGAGACCTTCCTTGATCGCATGATCGCTCTAGTAGAAGGCGCAACCCGCCAGAAGACCCCCAACGAAATCGCGCTCAGCATTCTGCTTTCCGGCCTGACCATCGTCTTTCTCCTTGCCGTCGTCACCTTGCAGCCTTTCGCCATCTATTCCAAAGCCCCGCAGACCGTCTTCGTCCTGGTATCCCTGCTCGTCTGCCTCATCCCCACCACCATCGGTGGACTGCTCTCAGCCATCGGCATCGCAGGCATGGACCGCCTGGTACAGTACAACGTCCTTGCCATGAGCGGACGCGCCGTTGAAGCTGCCGGCGACGTCAACACGCTGCTCCTCGATAAGACCGGAACCATCACTCTCGGCAACCGCCAGGCCACTGAGTTTCTCACGGCTCCCGACATCACGCCGGAGCGACTCGCCAACGCCGCACAACTTTCTTCCCTGTCTGACGAAACCCCCGAAGGCCGCTCGATCGTCGTGCTGGCAAAGGAGGAATACAACCTGCGCGGCCGCGATCTCGGCGGCATTCACGCCGAATTCGTTCCCTTCACCGCACAGACCCGCATGTCCGGCGTCAATCTTCCCGGCACGCGCATCCGCAAAGGCTCCGTCGACGCCATCGCCCGCTTCCTTGAAGAGCAAGGCTCGTCGCTGCCTCCCAAGGTCCGCGAGAATGTCGAGGAAGTTGCCCGCATGGGTGGCACACCGCTGGTGGTTGCCGAAAACTCCACCGCTCTCGGTGTCATCCATCTCAAGGACATCGTCAAAGGCGGCCTCAAGGAGCGCCTCGCCCGCCTCCGCGCCATGGGCATTCGCACCATCATGATCACCGGCGACAATCCCCTTACCGCCGCAGTTATCGCCCGCGAGGCCGGCGTCGACGACTTCCTTGCCGAAGCCAAGCCTAAAGACAAGATGGACCTGATCAAGCGCGAACAGGGCAAGGGCAAGCTCGTCGCCATGACCGGCGACGGCACCAACGACGCGCCTGCGCTCGCTCAGGCCGACGTAGGCGTCGCCATGAACTCCGGCACGCAAGCCGCGAAAGAAGCCGGCAATATGGTCGATCTCGATTCCAATCCCACCAAGCTCATCGAGATCGTCGAAATCGGCAAGCAGCTATTGATGACCCGCGGCGCTCTTACCACCTTCTCCATCGCCAACGACGTCGCCAAGTATTTCGCCATCATTCCCGCCATGTTCGCCGGTGTCTTCCCGGTGCTGGGCGCGCTCAATATCATGTTCCTGCATTCGCCCGAGTCGGCAATCCTTTCCGCCGTCATCTTCAACGCCATCATCATCGTCGCGCTCATCCCGCTCGCTCTCAAGGGAGTCAAGTATGAGCCCAAGGCTGCCGACATCCTGTTGCGCAACAACCTGCTGATCTATGGCGTGGGTGGCATTATCGTACCGTTCATCGGAATCAAGGCCATCGACATGATTCTCGTGGCCCTGCACCTGGCATGAAGGGTTTGACGACTGGTAGTCTGGGCTTTAGCCCAGACAAAGATCGAAGATCTTCGACAGATGTTTTGAAAGGGCAC
>JBEKZG010000602.1:0-4145 GCA_049510095.1 Occallatibacter sp. | reverse complement strand
CTGTTCAGCAGCGGCGGACACCGCCAGGATCGGCATTTGATTGCCACGCTCTTTGCCGCGATAGAGAGTTAAGTCCGCCCCTTCGCGAAGCGGCTCCAATATGTACTCGGAATGCTCTGCCATTGAGTACACTCTTGTTGTCAGGACCAAAGGGCCCAAGATTCTGAAAAAGATGGGGACTCGATGCGGATTATTGACCGAGCTTGCTTACAAGGGAAGGCGAAGATTTCGCACCGAGAATCCGGAGAAGACCATTATATCTAAGGCCCGTACCGAACCGCATATTTGAACAGAGTTTAATCCACGCGATGAGCTGAACCCGCGCGGGATGGCGCGCGCCCGAAAATCCGGACTCCCCATTACCGGAGGCTGAGGCGCAAAACTCCGCTCGCTTTTTTTCGTTGGGCACTAGTACTACTGTGTCATAAACGTTGGATACCGCAGAACGGGCAACGGCAGAGTTGGCGGAGCAGGGATCGGTCCAGGATGATGCGTAATGTGGCGATGGAATGCGGGTTATGCCGTCACGGGCGGATGCGAGCCGCGGGTCTGGAAGTTGGGCGGGAGTTCGGGGACGGATAGTCCAAGATGGCCACTTTTGGCCGAGGGGGAAAAGCGGCTCCGCTCAGCCACCAGGAAGCCGTAGGCGGCGATACAGAGTGTAGCGTGATGATGAAACCCGCGCCATCCACGGCCTTCGAAGTGGCCCAGTCCGAGTTCCTGTTTCAGTTCTTCATAATCGCGTTCGATGATCCAGCGTTGTTTCGCCAGAGCGGCCAAGTCGCGCAATCGGCTGTTTTCCGCCAGGTTCGACATCCAGTATTTACGCGGTTCGGTTTCGCCTCGAGGCCACTCGATCAGTAGCCACTCTGGCTCGCGCGGCTGAGTAAGCTTGTGGTCGCGATGTGCAGGGCGAACGCGTACGGCGGCGAAGCGAGAGCGGAGGGGATGACGTGTGCCTTCCCGCCATGTCACGGTTTTCCATGCCTTGGCCGGCAAACTCAGCGCCAGTTGCTTGGCTGATACCGGTGCATGTTCCGCGTTGCGGCGCACGCGGTTGGCTGGCCGGCCGCGGCCCGAGTATTCAGGGGCGGGCAGAGGTTGTGTTCCCGGCGGCCAGACGGTGGTGGTGCTTTGGATGCCCAGTACATAGCTCAGTTCCAGTTTTGCTATGGCTTGGCGAAAGCCCGTATCGTTGCCGTATGCCGGGTCGGCCAGCACGGTTCCCTGGGGAACCCCGTCGGCGATTGCCTGGCGGATCTGGCCGAGCGCAATCTCCAGCTTGGTCTGAAACGCAATGTCGTTCGGAATCTTGGCCCGTTGTCTGAGTCGGCTGTCGTTGGCCCAGAGTTGGGGCAAATACAGACGGTAGGCGATGGGCAGACTGGCTGTCCATGTGGCCACCGACAGGCTGACCGCTACCTGGCAGTTATCCTGCTTCCCTGTCTGCCCGCAATACTGTCGCGCAACGCCTACTGAATGGGTGCCCTTTTTCGGCAGGCCGGTATCATCGACGATCCAGGCTGCAACAGGGCTGCTCTTGGTCATCGCCGCCAGCGCATAGTCGCGCGTGCAGCCCAACAAGGCCTCGTCGCTCCAGGCAGCGTCGGCCACCACATGGTGCAACGACTGGTGCATGCGCCGGACGTTCTCCGGAGCCAGCCGCGCCGCCATCGGCTCGACCGATTTGCGCTCACCGGGCAGCAGCAGCCCCGTGCAGTATAACTTGAGAGGAACAGCACGATCCGCATGCCCTGCGACCTCGGACAGACGGTCAAGATAGCTCGTCAGCCGTTGTTGCCGGGCGCCTGAAGTTTCCGTCTTGGCGCTCATGCAGACAAGTTACAACCATATCCGAAGCGACCGCAAAGCGAGTCAGAATCACCACACTACGTGCGCACTCATCAAACAATCCAAAGCCCTTCTTAACGGGGATCGAATTCCGAGCCGGCACGGCTCATTCGCTCAGAGCTTCCGAGATTACGGAGATTTTGGAGGCGGTTGCGACTGGAAAAGCTCGGGAGACTGCGGTTCGCACACACATGGCTTTATTCTGCGGCAACATCGGGCATGTCAAGGTGGGACCCCAAAACCGGTGCGCGGACTGGCCACATAGACCGGTTCAATCCAACCCATCACCATTTAGGAGCGAGCGAACTCGCCCAACTGTCCAAGGACACAATCCACCGATGGAGAACCTCATCAGAGCTGCTCGATGACACGATCTAATCCTGCTCCAGGAGCTATGCTCGGAGCTGACTCTGTTGGTCTGCAATTTCGAACAGCAAGACACCAGTTGCCACCTCAGCATTGAGCGAATCGCAGCCTCCGTGCATAGGAATGCGGACCACGAAGTCTGTAGCCTCAAGCAGTTGCTCAGAAAGTCCTTGCTTCTCCCTGCCAACCATGAGAGCGGTGGGAAATCGGTATGCGAGCGCTTTGTAATCCATCAACCCAGACGGCGAAGAAGCAACAACTGATGCACCGTTAGATTTTGCCCAGCGCTTGAATTCCGGCCCAGAGCACCGCACCAGCTTCTGCGAGAAGAGCGATCCCATCGTAGCCCGAATGGTTGCTGGATCGTATGGATCGCAGTCCGGGTTGAGGATGAAGACTCCGCTCGCCCCCGCAGCCTCAGCCGTTCTAAAGATTGTGCCCAGATTCCCGGGCGATTCGATGGATTCGACTGCGAGCCAAAGTGAGTTTCTTTTCGGCCGGAGTTGTTCCAACGGGAGCCACCTCTGCCCAAGAACCGCGCCAATTCCTTGTGGTTCAGTTGCGAGCGTCAGATCACGGTAGAGTTCGTGGGAAAGACGAATGCCGAAAACGCCTTGCTGGCGCAGCCGACGGGCGAGTTTTTGGCCAAATGGATTGGATAGAACCGAAGGATCAAGAAAGACAGAGACGATTGGAGCACAATGCTCGACCGCTCGGGCAAGGTGACGGATGCCTTCAATGATGTAGAGTTCTGTGCGGGAACGACCTTGATGTGTCTGAAGCGAACGGAGAGTTAGAAAGCGAGGATCGCGGGGGCCACTGACGAGCGGATACTTTTTCTCATTCATTTCCTCCTTGCGGCTGTGGTTGGAGCCGCTGCCATTGACGGATTTGATTCCATGGAGGATTCTGCCACAACAGAAGGCATTTCTCCAGGCCTGGGAGTAGACCGAAAACGCAGTGATTCGTGACTCAACCGTCTTGGTACTGCGCTCAATACAATAGCTGGTGATCGTAGCGTAATTGATCCGGCCCGATAATACTGTTATGCGGCGTATTTTATGATGGGGTCTTTGAAGAAGGCTTTGATCCTGTCCGGATTCTTTTCGATGGTCGTCATGTGATCGGTTGCCGCGTTGCGCAACTTGTCTTTTGTTCGGCGGGGAACGCGGGTTTCAATGGCCTGTTTCAAGTCGCCATTGAGCCGCTCGTCTGGATTCAGTTCCGGCGAATAACTGGGCAGATAGAAGACTTCGATTTGCTCGGTGTGCTCAGCCAGCCATTTCTCGACCGGCGCGCAGTGATGCATGCCGAGGTTATCAAGTACCAGGAAGACTTTTCCTCCGGCCTGCTTGATCAAAGCTTCAAAGAACTCGGTCAGGCGCAGGTGGTTGAAGTTGCCGTCGATGATCATCCAACTTGTCTTGCCCTGATTGGTAACGGTTGAAATCATCGACAGCTTCTGCCTTGTTCCGCGCACGGTCTAGGCCACAGGCGTTTGTCCAATGAATCTCGGCGTCCTCTTGTTGAGCACGCTGCTTGATCTCGGGATAAGTCGCATCGAGCCACTTCTCGACTGCGGCCGGCGACTTCTCATAAGCCCTGCGAATCGGCTTTTGCGGCGTAAATCCCCAGCGCTTGAGATACTTTCCCCCGCTGCGCAAATGCAGTGTTATTCCGCACTCGCGTTCCATCAAAAGCATCACGGCAGCGCGTGTCCACAACGCGAAGTCCATCTTCAATTGCTCAGGGCGATGGTCCCTGATCATACCCTGAATACGCTCTTCCTGTTGGGCACTCAAGCTCCGCCCACTGCTGACCGGCCTTCCACGCGGGCCTATGTCAAGGCCACGTTTGCCTTGATCTTCATAACGCTTGACGATCATGCGAACAGCGGTGTAACTCAAGCCAACCGCTTGCGCGATCCG
>JBEKZG010000601.1:0-3511 GCA_049510095.1 Occallatibacter sp. | reverse complement strand
ACAAATCTTGAAAGTTTGGAACACTGTAGTACTAGGGTCCACAAATTGGATGGCAAGCACGTGGAAGGATTTGCCGAATGCAGTGGCCATTCACGTGGATGGCATGGTGCTGGAATTTGCCTGTGCGCTGGTCTTCATGGCAGCGCTGCTTGCAGGCCTGCTGCCGGCCATTTCATCGAGAGGCAAAGCGGCGTTTGCGGCGCTACAGGCTTCCTCGCGCACCACGAGAGGCAGTCTTTCTCGGGCTACACTGCGTAAGACATTGCTGACTGTGGAGATCGCGGTCACGGTGGTGTTGCTGATTGGCGCAGGGCTGTTGCTGAAGAGCTTTGCTCGTCTGCGCGGCGCGGATGTGGGATGCGTGACCGACAACGTGCTGACGCTGAACTATAGCCTTCCGGCACAGAAATATAGAGATCCGGGAAAAGCGAACGCATTTAATAAAAGTCTTCTCGAGAAGCTGCGCGTCCTGCCTGGTGTGCGTGGCGTCGCTCTTGGTTCAACTCTGCCTGGGGAAGGATATGAAGGAGATGACGTCTTCACCATCAGGGAGCATCCTGCGCTGAAGCCAGGCGATGTGCTGCCAGTCGCTATTACACGCTGGGCCGACCCAGGCTATTTCAGCGCATTGGAAATTCCGTTGCTGAAGGGGCGTTTCTTCACGGGCGACGACCGGCAGGTCCAATCGAAGAGAGTGATCGTCAGCCGCGAGCTTGCCCGGCAACACTTCCCAGGTGAAGATCCGGTTGGCAGGACGATTCACGTGCCGGCGTACAACGACACCGATTACGAAATTGTGGGCGTGGTTGGGGACACGCTCTGGCAGGTGGGTAAGCCAACGTTGCCAACCATGTATTTTCCAATCCTCGATGGGGCCATTCACGATGGGCAGGCGCTAGCCGTTCATACCGACTCCGATCCGTTGGCAATATCCATTCCGGTGCAGAAGCAGATTGCCGTGCTCGATCCAGAGCTGCCGGTTTCCGACGTGCAGACCATGCAGCAGGCAATCGGGGATTCGCTGGGCAATGCCCGGTTCAGCGCAACGCTGGTGCTGAGCTTCGCGGTGCTGTCGCTAATTCTGGCTTCCGTGGGCCTGTACGGTGTGTTGTCGTACCTGATGATGCAGCGAGCCACGGAACTTGGGGTTCGCATGGCGCTGGGCGCGCAAAGGGAGCAGGTGCTGCGGTTGATGCTGTTCGACGGATTGCGGCCGGCTATCTTCGGGTTGGCGCTCGGCCTGGCGGGCAGCGTTGGGGCGGTGCAACTCATCCGGTCAATGTTGTACGGAACTGAGCCGCTTGATCCCGCGGTGTTTGCTGGTGTAAGCGGAACCTTGCTTGCAGTGGCCGTGGTGGCCTGCCTTGTTCCCGCATGGCGGGCGTCGAGGCTTGATCCGATGCAGGCGTTGCGGATGGAGTGAAAAAGGCAGGGAACAGGGAATAGGGAATAGGGAAAAGATTACAGATTACAGTTCCCGCCCCTTGCCGCTTGGTGCGCGGCAAGGATGGGGTGATGTCGAAGACTTAGAGACACTTGGTTTGCTATTGGGTGACGGGCTCGGCTGGAGCGGCTTTGGGGGCCTTCAGATGAGGGGCTTTGGGAGCTGCCGGCTCGGCCGGGGGATTTGGAGGGTTTTTGGCGTCGGCCGATGAAAAGCCTTCACCCTTCTTGATGTGCAGGTCGCCATTGTCGGTGCTTATGTCAACCTTGGGTCCGCCCGAACCGATCTGGAACTTGGCGACCTTGTTTTCACCATCGCCCAGGCTGGGCATCGAATAGTCGGAAACGATTTCGCCATTTCGGGTTTGGGCGCTTACGGAAGCGGCTGCGCCAGGCGGCAAAGTAATCTCCACATCGCCTTTGTTGTTTTTGGCTTCGATGGCATACTTTCCGGCGGGCTCGACGGAGATGCGGCCGTCGCGGTCTTCGACATACGTGTCGCCGTAGATCTGGCTCAGGTCGACATCCTTGGAGTGGGTGACGACGTGGACCTGTCCTTTGGCCTGGGTTACGCGGAGGTCATCGGAGTCGAGGGTGAGGTCGCCGGGCAACTGGACGAGTTGCAGGTCGGTGACCGAGGTGTGCAGATGGACCGGGCCGTTGACGTTCTCCATGTGGACGTCGCCGAGGATTTCGCCGTTCTGGTCGATTTTGCCCTTGATATCGGAGAGTGTGAGGTCGTTGAGATTGCCGTCGGAGGAGAGATCGCCATCGACCTGGTGGGCGGAGAAGTCGTGCTTGTTGTTGGAGAAATGCAATTGAACGGAGCCGGTGATGGCATTCAGGTGGACGTCGCCATGGGGCGAGTAGACGTTGATGCCGGAGCCGAGGCCAGCCGCGGTGACATCTCCCTTGCCGACCTTGACGGTAACCCGCGCGGACTTTGGAACGGTCACGGTGAGATTGACGCGGCCCTTGAAATTGGAGCTGTCCGGCTTGACGAGCACGGCACTGCCGCTGACGGTGACATGCGGAGCTTCGGCTTTGAAGATTTCCTTTGCGGCTGAGTCGGAGTCAGCAAACGCCAACTCGTGGGCCTGCACTTCGACGCTGGAGCCATCGCCTGCGGTGATTGTTGTGTCGCCCTGCGGATTCTGAATTTCAATGGCGGCATTGGCCGGAATCTGTGAGTTGAGCGCCTGGATGTCGTTGTCGTGTTCGGGAAGGCCGAACATGTTGAAGAAGTTGTCATCGATATCGTTGTTGTCGCCCAGGTGGTGAAACCAGGGCCGGGAATGGTTCCAGCCGGATGCGACACAGCCGACGATGGCGAGCATGACGAGGATGCCAACGAAGCTTCCGCCGCGATGGACGGGGACTTTGCGTTGCAGGTCGAGAGCCCACTCGCCAAGGAGAGCGAGGCCGGCGCCGATGAGAAGGAGCGGCCACCATTGTCCGTACCAGGCTAAGAGGTTGTCCGCTTCAATGTGGCCGGTGTAGACGAGCAGTGCAACCACGCCGATGGCGATGAGAATGATGGGGCCGACGACGGAGGGAACGCGAGGACCGTAGACGCCGCCGTAACTGGACCTGGCAGCGTATTTCTGGGCCTTCCAGGCATCGCGCTGGGCACGCCATGCGGCCTTCTGCTGCTCGCGGTAGACGCGCCACTGGGTCTTTGGATCGTAAGGCGGATAGCCGCCACCGGGCGGGTAGTTGGGAGGTGCGCTGCTCATAATGGGTCTCCGTTATGATCGATCTTCGCCTCGGGAATATCGGTCAGGGCGATAGCGGTGGGCTGCCCAGGGTACTGCTGAACGGGCTGGCCGGGATAAGGAGGAACACCGGTTCCGGTGACGCCTGGATACGGCATGGACGGGTATCCATCGACGGCCAAGACGGCGCGCTCGGCTAACAGGATGAGGCCCCACAGGATGAACGCAAGCGGCCAGAAGAGGCTCCAGAAGTGGTGGAGGACGCCCATCTGGTGCATCAAGGCGAGGGTACCGATCAACAAGAGCGTTGCCGGAACCCGCAAGCGGCGAATAAGGAAATAGCGGTTCACTTG
>JBEKZG010000600.1:0-6136 GCA_049510095.1 Occallatibacter sp. | reverse complement strand
GCCTGTGAAGCTCAAACCGAATGGGCGATGTTGACTGTTGCTGGCTGGGCAATTGGGCGCCGATCGTCCACACCACAAAAATCAAAATCGGTCGAAGCTTCACGTTTAACCGGGGATGGCGCATACCAAAAGAAAGGGGGCGGCGGTTAGCCACCCCCTCTTGAATTGTACTATCCCGAACTAACTCAGAAGTAGTACTTTCCTGCGAACTGGATCCACCGGTATCCTTCCTTATCCAAAGGCACACCGGTTGTCGAGGTGTTCGAGTTGTAGACCAGGCCGGAACTCGAGCTGACTCCGCTGAAGGTCAACTGGTTATCGGAGTTGCCGGCAATGCCGAACGCCGAGTTGGGGTGATTGAGCCAGTTGGTTGCCGAGACGCGAACTTCGAACCGCTGCGACTCAGTCACCTTGAACGCCTTGAAGATGGCCAAATCGCTGCCGAAGTAACTAGGCGTCCGGATATACGGCCAGATAATCTGTCCCATTTGGCCATAGATCCCAGTGCTTGGCGGCAACGGCGCAGCGAAGAAATTTGGGTTGAAGCGCTGTTGCGAATGCAGGCCCTGTCTTGGATCGCAGGTGAGAACGGGCTGCAGGCCGTTCTCATACCGGTTGGTTCCAAACCATTCCTGTGTTCCGATGCCCTGCGTATATTGGCCGTCGGGCAGTTGGAAGGTCTGCAGAATGTTCCCGCTCGAATCCTTCAGCTGGTTGTAGGTCGCGTTCATGTTGGGCGACGTAGTCTGGTAGGGCACGCCGTCCTGATACGTGGTGTAGCCGGAGACTTGCCAGCCGTTCACGACTTCACCCAGAAGCAGGTTATTGTGAACCGGCTTGGGCAACTTGTAGCTGAACGACACATTGAAGGCCTTGGTATGGTCATACTCCAACTGACCGTAGTTGGAGTTGAGGTCGAATGGATTGACCACCGGGCCGTTGCCGTTTCCATTCGAGGTGGAACCGTCGCGGGTGCCCAGAACCTTGCCGAAGGTGAAGTTGGTGAACAGGAACAGGTTGCCGGACTGCTTTTGCGCGGCGATCTGCAGCGAGTTGTAATTGGCATGACCGCCGTGAGTGATGATCCAGAGGTCCTGGTAGTTGTTCAACGGACGGTAGTCGTTAATGGTAAATGTCGGCTCCTTGGGCGCCGTTTGGCCCGCCGGGACCGGTGTGCAGTTGGGCTCGGCGCATGCAGACGGGTTCGTCAACACGCCGGTCTTTGGATCGGGCAGGAAGAACGCGCCATAGGGAACGGCGTTGGCATCGCTGATATGCCCGTTGGAGCCGTTCTCAAGCTGGTTGCGGCTTACGCTGCCAACATACGAGAACTGAGCAACGGTGTGGCCAGGCAACGCTTGCGCCACGCCAAAGCTGTAGGTATCGGCATAGGGCACCTTGTTATCGCCCATTGCGTCAGCGGAGGTTGTGGAGCCGTTCTGGTTGAAGCCCGATGGGAGTTTAAGCGTTGTGGGGGTGGCCCCTGGTCCCTGGCTCTCAATACCGCCCGCGATGCTATAGCCATAGAAGCCGCTGTTCTGACTGTTGGAGCCGAAGGTGAACACGCCCAATGGCCCGCCCATCGCATTGCCGGCGTCGTTATCGGAAACCTGATAGCGGTAGGTCCCGAAGCCACCGCGCACAACCGTCTTGCCTGTACCGAAGACGTCATACGCGAGGCCCACGCGTGGATCGTAGAGGAACAAGTTGCTCCCCCAGCCGGAGTTTGGAACGCTCGAAAGGATCTGGTGCCATTCCAAACCTGTGTTGGCGGGCGCGTTGGCGCTGTTGTTATAGGTAGCGGGATCCCAAACCTGCGTGCCGCCAAGCTTGTCGTACCACTGACCTACGTGGTCCGCGCGGAGACCCGCGTTGACGGTCAACTTCGGCGTGGCCTTCCACGAATCCTGTCCCCAAATGGACCACTGGTGCCAGAGTTCGTCCGGCGTGGGGACGGCATTCTGCTCCGTGTAATTCTGGTTGCGGCCCATCAAACGGTCGAGCGTCATGTTGTATGTGGACGAAGAGCCCCAGCTTTCGACGTCGAAAACGCCGTCATAGGGATCTGGCTGGCCACCGTAAGACTGCAGGTTCTCCTGGGTATCCCAGTAGAAGCCGGCCTTGATGGAGTGGGTCTTGACGATCTTGGTGAAGTTGTCGGTGTAGGCGGGAGCCTTCGCCGTCTTGCCAAAGGAGTTCGGGCCGTAGATGCCGCCGTTGAACCCCTCGTCGCCGATTTCCGTAATGCCGGCGTCCCATCCGCCCGTGAATCCGGGGATCTCAGTCTGCGTCTTCCCGGCGAAGAGGCTCTGGTTCAGGAAACCTACCGTCGCCGGAGTGACGGCCGACGGATCCTGCATCTTGTTGTCGTTTTCGAACTCCGCATACGAGAACACAAACTCGTTGGTTGTGGAGGCGTTGAACACGTGCGTGTAGTTCGCCAGGTACACATGGGCGGTCTCTGTTCCGACCGGCTTGCCGGGGTACGGAATCGTCCATTCCGGCGCCCACCAGATCGACAACGGGTGGTTGTCGGTCTCAGTCTGGTAGGTATAGGAGCCCCACAGTTTGTTGTTGTCGTTGAAGGCGTAGGTCACCTTGCCCGTGGCTTCCCAGCGATCCGTAGGCGTGTTGGGCGAATAGGCAAAGTTGTTATAGCCGTTACCAGCGGATGGCGCCTGGTTCGCCGCCGGATTGATATTGGAGATGATCGCGCCGTTCGGATCGAAGTACGGCTTCAGATTCGGAACCGTTCCATTGCCGTACCCTCCCCAAGGCGAATCGGCGCTGCCGCAACCCTGCCAGCCATCGTTGGTATTGCAGGGCAACGCGTAAGCGCTCGAGTAGATGCCGCTGTTGTTCGCCGGGTTATAAATTGCCGTCGGGATACCCGCATTGTTGAAATTACCGCTCAACTGGTCGGCGGTGGGCACGTTCATTTCCACAGCCTCGTTGAAGGGGTGCTGAATCATCTTCTCGTAGCCGCCCCAGAAGAACAGCTTGTCCTTGTTGCGATTGAATCCCTTCCACGCGATCGGGCCGCCCACATTGCCGCCGGCATAGTAAAAGTACTGCGGCGTCAAAGCGTTCGCTTCTCCCTGGGCAACTTGTTGGTTCTTGTTGTACCAGTCATTGGCGTACCCAATGCCCGTGTTGCGAGCGTAGAGATAGGCTTCGCCGTGATACTTCTGGCCGCCGCTCTTGCTGAATGCCTGCAGAATGGCAGGTCCCTTTGCATATTCAGCGCCGTAGGAGGCCGATAGGAACTTGACGCTGTCGACCATGTCCTGGTTGATGTTTGCAATCTGTGTTCCGGCATTGCCCGGGTCGACCAGGTTGGCGCCGTCGAGAATGACAGCCGTCGAGCCGTATGGCTGCGTGCCGTTTGCCGAGAAGTTTCCGGCCGGGCCGTTGTTGGTGCCTGTGGTCTGGCTGTTATAAGAGGAGCCTACGCCGCCTCCGTTGTTGAAGGTGATGCCCGGCATCATCTTGATCAGTTCGGCCGCGTTGCGTCCCGTTAGAACGGCGGAGTCGACCAGTTCGTTGTTAAGCGTGCTGCTGATTTCGGCGGTATCCACCGGTACTTCAGCATCCGCGCCCGAGACAACCGTGACGGCATTCACATCGCCGCTGACCTTGAGGTGAATGTTGGCGATCGTACGGGAGTCACCTTGGTTCAAAAGAATCCCGGTCTCCTCCCAGGAGGCAAAGCCCTTGGCCGAGATCCTTACCGTATAGGTGCCGGGGATCAAAGCCGTTACCGAGAAGAACCCGGCGCTGTCAGCCTTCGTGTCGCGCTTGTCGCCCGTGGCGTCATTCACGATTGAGACCGAGGCTCCGGGAATGCGAGCGTCGGTCTGATCCGTCGCGATGCCACTTAATGTACCGGTGAGTTGTTGCGCTGTGGCGATGGAATAGGACAGAACCAAGACTGGTATGAGCAGCCATGGAATCCGCCTGATCCAGTTGCGCATCGAGCTTGGACTCGGTGCCACCCGTTGAGCGGTATTCATATACGTGTTGCCTCCTGAATGCGTTCCTGTTTTAGATCCCAACAACATGGTCCACCCCGGTGTGCCGGAGTAGCTGTTGCCGGAAAATCGATTTTTTGATGCGGGATATCGTTATCACACTCAATATGCCACTCGCAAGGTTTTTTTTGGAACGCGAAAGATATCGTGTAACAGCGATTTTCTATCTCGTTCATTTATTGCTGGTTACAGGGAATTACCTTTGTGATGCCCATCTGGCTCGTAAGCGCGAAAATCAGCCAGCGCGAGCGTTTTGGCGACGCCCCGCAGACGCCGGAGTGTCATGCCTTGCTGGCGAAGGAAAACTGGCTATTCTGACTGCCCGAATTCAATATCATGCCGGCGAAAACGGCCGTCCCGGAACGATCCCGTGCCCCTCGAGGATCGTAACCAGGCGATCGGCGGCCTGTGCGTGGTAATTCTCCACGGCTCCCGACGGCCAGTGCACTTCAAGGTCGGCGCTGGTCTCGGCTCCCAGTCCAAAATGAAGCCGCGGGTCGTTGGCGGAGACATAGCTGGCTTGGCTGAAAACGCCCTGGGCCTGCACCTTGCCGCCATAACGAGCCAGAACCAGCGCGCCAATGGCGCTGCGATTGCTCTTGGTTCCCTCCAGCCTCACCTTCAGCCAATGGTTCCCCTTGGGCGCGTCATTGCGCAGAAGCGAGGGCGGTTCATTCTGGTTCATCACCACAATGTCGATATCGCCATCATTATCGAAATCCCCGAATGCGCATCCACGGCTGACGTGAAGCGCGTTGATTGCGGGACCAGCCTCTTCACCCATACGGGCAAATGTGCCGTTCCCCCGATTGCGGAAGAGCATGCGCGGGCCTTTGTGGGCGGATTTTGGATCGGCGAGCTCGACCTCCGCGTAGATATGTCCCGTGACCCAGAACAAGTCGGGATTCCCATCGTTATCGAGGTCGAAGATGCCCGCGCCCCAACTGACATATTGGCGAGCGCCTGCAATCCCCGCGGCCATGGCTTCGTCCTCGAATTCGCCCTTGCCGCTGTTGCGGTATAGTCCGCTGGCCTGATACTGGAAATGGGTCTTGAGGATGTCGAGCCTTCCGTCAAGATCGTAATCGCCAATGCCAACGCCCATACCGGACATGGTTTGCCCGTCGAGGCTGATGGCCACGCCCCGCATAAGTCCCTCCTCGCGGAAGGTGCCGTCGTGGTTGTTGAGCAGCAGCAGGCTCGGCGTGGTGTCGCATGCTACAAAGATGTCAGGCCAGCCATCGTCGTCGGCATCGAATGTTACGGCCGTGAGCCCATAGGAATCGCGGATGCCGGCAATTCCCGACTCTTTCGAAACATCCGTAAAGGTGCCATCCCCGTTATTGCGGTAAAGGCTGTGTTGCGGGGATTTGAGCCCCTTGGGGCCGCATGCCACAGGTACATTCTCGAAGTTGCAATTCGGGATGTCGAGCGATGGCTTGGCGGCATGGGCCAGGTCGATGTCGACATAATTAGAGACAAACAGGTCCAGGTGCCCGTCGCGGTTGTAATCGATGAAGGTGCAGCCGGCTCCAAAACGCGTGCCTTCATGCAACAGACCCGCCTTCCCGGTTACATCCGTGAAGGTGCCGTTGCCATTGTTGCGGTAGAGCTTGTTCCGACCGTAGTAAGTGACGAACAAATCCTCATACCCATCGCTGTTGTAATCGCCGACACAGACTCCCACTCCCCATCCGGCGTCCAGCAGCCCCGCCTTTTCCGTGACATCGGTGAATGTGCCGTTCCTGTTGTTCTTGTAAAGGCGGTTGGAAGCGCCCTGTGGAATGCCCTCCAGCGTTCGTCCTCCAACGATGAAGATGTCCATCCAGCCGTCGTTGTCGTAATCGAAGAAGGCACAGCCTCCCCCCATCTCCTCCACGATGTACGTGACCTTTTCCGGGTTGCCGTAAAACATGGTCTTGGTAAGACCGGCGCTCTGGGCCACATCGGTAAAACGGGAGAATGGCTTGGCTGTCTTTAACGGACGATCGGGAGGCGCGGCAATCAATCCGCGCGGGACGATAGCGGAAGCGCAAAGTGCGGGAACGGTACGCAACAGACTCCTGCGCGTCCAGCGGTAAGTGTCAAGTGAGATCGTCATCTTG
>JBEKZG010000060.1:0-11120 GCA_049510095.1 Occallatibacter sp. | reverse complement strand
CGACACATTTCACACAGCGCTCACGGCGCTGGTCACAGGTGCGCCGCTGGATATTCCAGCGCTCACCCGCTTTGGAGCATAACGTAGCGCCGGTCTCCAGACCGGCTGTCGTGCGGGCGTCCCCGCCCGCACTTGCTTCCGCCCCCATGAATTGCTTTTTCGAAGGTGCCCCGGAGGCCGGGCCGAAACTTGCGAAAATTCCCGATTGAGAGGATGATTCCAGATGCCTCCCCTATGAGTTCTTCAATGTACCGAGTGGTTAGGAGAAATTCTATGCGTAGAGGTTTAATCTTCGTTTCATTGTTCGCATTCTGTGCCTTGTTGGTAGCCCAACAGACCTTGAACAACGCCTCCGTTATCAAATTGGCGAAGGCTGGCCTGTCGGACGATCTGATCGTTTCCACCATCAACGCATCACCGGGAACCTACGATACCTCCGCGGATGGCCTGATCGCCCTCAAAACTGCGGGTGTCAGCGACCGGGTAGTCACGGCCATTGTGGCCAAGGCTGCCGCGGATTCACAGCCTCCTCCGCCCCCGGTTCCTCCGCTGCCGCCAATGCCTGGAGCTGCGCCTGTAACCACCGATCAACCGTCGGGCATTCCGGACGATCCGGCGGCTCCGCACGAAGCTGGCATTTACATCTACAACGAAAGCGCTCCCGCAGGATCGAAGATGACCATGCTAGACCCGTCGATCTATACGCAAGGCAAGACCGGTGGAGTCTTCGCCTCTGCTATGACCTACGGAATCGCCAAAATCAAGATTAAGGCGGTGATCCGCGGCGCGCACTCAAACACCCGGATAAGCGCGGAAAACCCGACTTTCTACTTCTATTTCGAACAGCACGGTGCCGGATTGAGCTATGGCTCGTCATTCGGAGGAACCAGTACACCGAATGAATACACGCTTCTCAAGTTTGATGTTAAAGGGCAAACAAGGGAGACGCTTACCGGCTCGGCAAATGCGTTTGGCTCTTCAGGCGGAACAGATGACAAGGCGGTCACTGGATTCACTTTTACAAAGCTGCGTCCGGGCGCGTACAAGGTCGTGCTGAACGCACCCCTACAGTCGGGCGAGTATGGATTCGTCGTCACGGCCTACAGCAGAGTCTTCGACTTCGGCAAAGACTAGCAGCCGGAAAGGAAAGGCACGAGGAGAACTCACAATGAGAAAAATGGTCGGTCTGCCCTTGCTGACGTTGGCCGTTCGGCAGATGTCGGCTCGTGAAAACTGGGCTCTGACTGTCAAAGTGCTAAGCACAAAGAACATAGAGAATGAACATGGCACCTTCCGCATGTCGTCGGGCGGGGGGAGCGGAGGCGCTGGTTGGTCGCATAGAATAGCAGAGCACGCATTTGTCGAGGCTAGCGACGGTAATAGCTATGAACTCGTGCCCGACAACCCGAAAGACATGCTGCTGCCCGGGACGTGCCACGCGAAGATCGAAAAGCGCGATATAAGGGTCTGTGAGCCGAAAGACAACGGAAACTGTCGTGAAGTGAAGTTTAAGATTGTTGGAGCTGTGCCGACGGTAAACGCCCCTGACCCAAAGACTGCCGCGGCCGAGACGCCGGCAAAGTCCAGCGAACCTACCAGTGATCAGGGAACTCCCCTTGCAAATTCTGCTCAGCCGGTCCTTTCCGTCGAATCTACACCCCCTGGAGCGGACATCGAAGTTGACGGTTCCTTCGTCGGGAGTACTCCATCAACAATCACAATCGTCCCCGGCAGCCATCGGATCACCGTCAAGAAAAAGGGCTTCAACAACTGGACCAAGACACTCAAGGTTACAGGCGGCTCCATCCACCTGAACGCCAGTCTGGACCCCGCATCGCCCACACAATAGCCCGAACCCCACACTTGCGCTTTTTTCTGGCGCAAGTGCACAAAACTCCTGCGAGCGAATAGCGAGCGTCTGCCCCACCGCAGGTGGCGTTTGCAGATAATTACCCACTCCCAGCGCACAATGGGATTAGACAGAATGGCGCGGGCAACCGTCCCCGCCCCATGTGTTCAAAACCGGAGTGCAAAACCATGAAAAACATAACCGTAAGTGTCAACGACAAGGCCTATCACGACGCCCGTGTCTTTGCCGCAAAACGCGACACCTCAGTCTCGGCCATCGTCACCTACGTCCTTCAGAATCTGCCCTCCCTCGCGGCCTTCCTGCGCGGATCATCGCTCGAAAACCCTCCTCAAAATCCGCCTCAAACCGCACCCGCTCCGCCCCAAAACCCCTCAAATTGAGATAAACCTCACTTTCCAGACCAACGTTTCGAGAGGGTAGATTTGGCGTAAGCGTCTCAACATGAAGCACTTACCCAAGGAGCGGCCGCCGGAAATCGCATCAAAAGAAAAAGCATTTTCGGGTCCGTGAAACTGTGGTGACCAACCAACCCTCATGGATTCAATTACTTAGAACGTCATACCCCACAGAAACACAGAAGTCGCTGAATCTGTGTAACTGTGATTCAAACCTCAACCATCCAGGAATCAACAGATTACAGCGCGCCAAGAAAACCTCCACAGAAACTTTGATTCTGTGAAACTGTGCCGCCGTCGCTCCGCCCCACCCGCGGTGGTACCTTAACCCTGACGGCACAAATGCACAAACGCACTCGCAGAACGCTCTGGATCGTAGCCGCAGTCCTTCTCCTGCTGGCCGTCGCTATCTTCCTCCGATCCAAGGCCCCGCCGGAAGCAGCCCGCCTTTTACCTGAATCCGACGGCATCATCTTCATCAACTTCAAGCCCGTCCGCGCCTTCCTGCGCAAGGACCTCAAGCCCCCCAAGCGCGTGCCCGACTACCAGCAGTTCGTCGACGCCACCGGCATCGACTGGGAGCGCGACCTCGACCAGGCCGCCATCGCCCTCCATCGCATGCCCGACCCAAACGGTCCCAACGGCCCCGTAGCCTACTCCCTGGTTCTCGTCGGCAAGCTCACCGGCCAGCGCCTCAACGCCTGGCTCGACGCTCACGCCGCTTCTCGCGAAACCTACGTCGGCCACACCATCTACAACATCCCCTCTGAAGACCGCACTGTCCGCGTCGCCCAAATCGGCTATGACATGCTCGCCGTCTCCAATTACCCCACCCCCGAGCAGATCCACTCCATGCTCGACCGCCATCGCACTGCCGCCTTGCCCTTCGCCGGCTCCACCCTCCTCGCCGAGCACTACCACGAAGTCCCGCTGCTCTCCCTCGCCTGGGGCGTCGGTCAAATCGGCGCGCCCTTCTCTGAGAAAGGCGCCATCAGCGTCTTTGGCCTCTCGCTGCCTCTTCAGGACACTTCCACCATCATCGCCAGCATTACTCCGGCCTTGCCGCTCGCCAAAGCCCTCAACCTCAAAGTCGAGGAGATCGCCCCCACTGACCAGGCAGCCGCCAGTCAGACCAATTCTCTTGAAGCCATCGTCAACCTGGCCCGCGCCGTCACCGTTCCGCTCTCCCCAAACGCGGCCAATAACGGCCTCCGGCAACTCCTCGCCACCACGACCGTCACCCAGCATCGCAACCGCGTAATCATCACCGCCAGCCTCTCGCCCTCCCTCCTCACCACCCTCGTTCAGAGCGAAAACTCCACCTCCACAACGGAATCTTCCGCCGTCCCGCCTGCGTCCAAATGAATAGGCGCGCTCGCTGACGTCGAAGTTAGACCAATTCTGTTCGGTCTTGGGCGTTTTTTGCTCGAACCTTACTATCCCCAAACCGCCACATTAAGAGGTCCCATGAGTTTCTCTTTAAAGCCGCATTCCCTGTTCCTCAAGACTTCAGTCCTCACCTGCACCGTTGCTCTCCTGCCCTCCCTTATCGCCCTCGCCGCCGGCCCTCAGGAAGCATCCAAACCGCAAGTCGTTACCGGACAGGCCGCTTTCGCCGATTGGAATCAGCAGCAGCCCGGCATCCGCCGCAAAATCACCCTCGCCGATCTCCCGGAACCCAACCCCAGCGAGGCCGTCAACAACACCCCCCACGTGATCCCGCGCCCCGACGACGCATGGCCGCTGGCGCCAGCTGGCTTCAAGGTCACCCTCTACGCCGGCGGCGACTCCGCTCCCATGCAGCGCACCGACAACAAGCAGTTCATGCGCCTGAGCGGTGGCACCTTCACCATGCCGCGCCTCATCCGTACCGCGCCCAACGGCGATCTCTTCCTCGCCGACTCCGGTGCCGGAACCCTCTTCATCCTTCGCGGCGTTGGCCCTGACGGAAAAGCCGCCCAGATTGAGAAATTTGCCACTGGCCTGGACCACCCCTTCGGCATAGCCTTCTATCCCGCCGACAATCCCCGATATGTCTACGTCGGCAATGCCACCACCATCCAGCGCATTCCCTACCACTCCGGAGACCTTCAAGCCACCGCAGCGCCTGAAACCGTAGTCCCCGACATTCCCGGCTATGCCCAGCTCACCGGCGGCGGCCACTGGACCCGCGACGTCGTCTTCACCAAAGACGGCCAGCACATGCTCGTCTCCGTCGGTTCCGGGTCCAACGTCGATGACGCCGATACCCATCCCAGGGAATTTCACCGCGCCGACGTCCTCGAGTTCACCCCGGAAGGCAAGTTTGTCGAGGTCTACGCGTCTGGCATCCGCAACTGCGTCGGAGAAGCCATCAATCCCACCACCGGCCAGCTCTGGTGCTCCACCAACGAGCGCGACAACCTCGGCAACCACCTGGTTCCCGATTACGTCACGTCAGTGAAGGAAGGCGGTTTCTACGGCTGGCCCTGGTACTACATGGGCGGCCACCACGACCCGCGTCTCCCCGATCCCTGCGCCAACGGAACAGGACCCAATTTGCAGGCGGCCGCATTGACCCCTGACCAGGCAAAAGGCTGCTCCCGCTTGAACATAGCCTCCAGGGTCATCACCCCCGATGTCCTCGTGCAACCCCACATGGCCTCGCTTGAAATGACCTTCTATCCATCCAAAGGCCAGTTCCCCAGCGAGTATGAGAGTGACGGCTTCGCCGCGGAACACGGCTCATGGAACCGCCTCAACCGTGCCGGCTACGAGGTCATCCGCATCCCCATGCACAACGGCCACGCCGACGGCAGTTACGAAGACTTCCTCACCGGCTTCGTCACCAAAGACGGCCAGGTCTGGGGGCGTCCCGTAGGGGTGGCCATAGCAAAAGACGGAAGCATGTTCGTAACCGACGACGGCTCCCGCAGCGTCTGGCACATCACCTACACCGGCAAATAACCGCCCGAATCCGCACAACGACGGGTGCCCCACCTTCGCGACCTATTTGTTTTTGTCGCTAAGGTGGGATACCCATATCGAAAGCTCTTTATAGTCCTTGGCTTTTTGTTGTTCCAGACAGTCAATCGAGAACTACGGAGGGAGCAGGGGGTTTTAACCCACTGAAAGAGGTCGAATTTAGGTGGCCATTAGGCCTGGGCCTTTCCAATGGACATGATCCAGCTTTCGCCGCCATGCCACAGGACAATTCGGCACCGTTGAAATCGAATCCTTTTGAACAGCTGCGCGGAGCGTCGAAGATGACCGAGATGTCGGCTCCCGACATGGGCTGAGTGCAATTTATGTCTAAGAATGGACGGCCGACTCTTTTTAGTCTAGCTGAACGTGAAGGTCTTCGATCCAACGAGTTTAACCCATCGCGTATTCGCCACCGAGACAGGTTGGAGCAGGATTGGGAGTACGCCTTCGATCCTGCGGCCGTCCGACACAAACACCAGTCTCAATGCAGCTGGTCCGGAATGGTCATAGCCATCTCGGTCGGGGCGCGGTGCGGCGAAGAGTTCACTGATCTTCTTGTGGTCGATTGGGATGGATGCTTGTGTGTTGATATCCTCATCTAGTTCCGCGCTCGTGATGTGAGCCTCTGAGGACGTGAGGAAATCGACTTTCTTGAATCTGACCCGCTTACTCGATCCGACGACAAAGGTCTGTTTATCAGGCGTACCTCCGAAGGAAACCGAAATCTCCAAAGGAATGCTGGCAGTCTCTTTGTCGGCACGATTGAACCCATCTTCGGTCAGACTGTAGACTTCCTCGTTAAGCCTCTCGAGGTAGCCAACATTTTCGAGCCGCTCGACCGCCCGCCTCCAGGCAGCAGCCGAACGCGCGGTGTTCTCTGCGAAATCCTCACCACTCGCCAGTACATGGTGGCCACCGAGGTCACTAGTGACCAAAACTTGACCATTTTCGTCAGCGGCGGCGGCTAAGAGAAGGCGCTTATCGTTGGAGCCCAGTTCCGGGTCTTTCACCTCAACTGCTGCGCTCGGTTTCGCCATCCAGAGGTACTTTGGCTTGTTGAGCTCGATTGAGAGGTGCTGGTTGAATTCTCTGCGGAAATTATCGTGGCTTTCGTAGTCAAAGCAGAGCCCGCCGCTGCGGCACTCTTCCTTGAAAGCCTTGAGAGCCGCAAACTGCGTGGGATCGATTGTGGTCGGATCGACCGGCACCCGTGAGAAGTAGACAATTGCGAGTTTGCCTGCGGCAACGTGTCTCTTGATCTCTTCGACGCTGCCGCTGATGTACTCGGGCGTGGCTGTTCCTATGCGAGTTCCGAAGATCCCGATAACGATATCGGCGTCCGAAAGCACCTGCTCATTCAAGATCGCCTGAGGGTGGCCGCCGAGTTGCGGTGAACTGTGCGTCTCCCATCTGACAGGGTGAAGCATGAGTTCGCGGAATGGCGCGTTCGCGTTATTCCAGCGATTTAGCTCCTCAGTAACGATGTCGCGCTCGACCGCCACGTCGCCCGGTGAAGCGATGAGCACCTTCAAAACATTCGCTTGGAAGGCCATGCTCACCGTTATACATCACGGACAAAGACTGTGCTCTACTCAGGCGGAACTCGTTGCCTTGAATGGCGGGCAGCTGCCCCAGGTCCCGCTCCTGGGACCTCGGAAAATCAAATCCCTACCCCACCGCCGACAACACTCCAAAACCACCCCCAGTCAACCGTTGTGACTCCGCCCAAAGCCGCCCCACCACAGCCTGCGAACCATTGGCCATGCAATGCAGCCGTTCGCATCATCTTCTAACACTCCGATCTAACCAGTTGAGCGAACGTTTTTCGCCCCCTCAACTCCACTCCCCCGTGTAAGCCCACCGAGTAGGCCGCAGCGTAATATACTGCACCACCCGCGGCTTCGTCCCCCGGTTCGGGCTGCTCCCATGCGGCAGCATCTCATGCCAAATCACCAGGTCCCCCGCTCTCCCGCCAATCGGCGAATACCCAGGCTCCCGCAGCACCGCCTGCCGCGGATTCTCTCCTGCTGGCAGCGCCGTCACCCATCCCTCCAGCCTCCGATGAAACCCAGGAATACAACTGAAAGCCCCCTGATTTTCTTCCGTATCAGTCAAGTACAAAATCCCCTGCACCCCAAAGCAATGCGGCGGTGTAAGCGTCATGTCCCAGTGCACATGCGGCCCCGGAAACCGCCAGTCCGCGCGCTCCGGTGGGTTAAATCCGCCCTGGTCCACCGTCGGCCACAAATCCTCCCTGCCCCACAACTGCGCAAACGCCTTCACCAGCCGCGGCGCTTGTCGATTCGCCACCAACGCCGGATGCCGCAACAGCGGAACCCATATGCTCTTCCCATACTTGTTTCCGTACCATGTATCCGGATCGCGAGCATCCGCCTCGAGAAACTCATATATGGCATCCGCTGCCGCATCGCGATCCCCGGCAGGCACAGCGTCATGCACCACCACATACCCATGCTCATCCCAGAACGTCAGTTCTTCCGCCGTCAACCCCGGCACATCGTCCAGACATCCGGCAGCCGAGCTCACCAGCTTCCCCGCAAGCGCATCCCGTAGCCGCGCCAGCCGCTCCACCTCCACAGCCCCGCCATTCAACTCCAGAATCCACTCTTCAAACGCATCGAATCCAGGCCGATCCGTCCCATTCAGAAACCGTGAAGTCTCCAGAACATTCAAGCCCAGCCCGGAGAGCAGCGTATTCTCCAGATCCCACTCCCCACTGTCCTTGAGCGGTTCCGCCATCGGCCTCGCGCTCAAAGGCCCATGCCTTTCCCAATACCGATAGAGATAAGGAATCCCCACCCGGCCAAGCTCCAGCGCCGCTTCATCGGACACGCATGTCAAGTTTCGCATCGCTTCCATCATGCCCAACCGCTACTCACTTCCCCAGCCCCAGCGCCTCCACCACCTTCTCGTCCACCTTCGCCGCTTGCCCGTCCTGTTTCCAAACCACCCCAAATCCGCCCCGGTAATCCCACATCGTCCAGCCAATCCCATCCGACTCCAGGGCCGTCCGCACATCCCGGATCCAGTTCATTCGCGACCGCGCATCAGTGTGCTCCCGGTAAGCCCCGAACTCATTGCAGATCAGCGGCACGCCATTCGCCTTTCCCCACGCCGCCGCCTCGTCCACCAGCAGCCTAATCCGGTGTCCATCCCAGTGGTCCAGCCAATACCTCTCCAGCGCAAACCGGTTCGCCGCATCCGGAACCTCCTTCACCGTTTCGGCCATCGAGCTCTCGTCCGCCGGATAAGGAATGTCGTGCGTATAAATCCACCACGCCGAGCCCCAGCCCGCCCCCTGGTGTGTAAACTCGTGCGGATCATAGAAGTGGAAGTTGTAAATCACATTCCCGTCGCTCAACGGATGCTGAGTCAGCAGATCGGCAATGTCGGAATAATTCGGACCCGTTGCAATAATTGTGTTCTTCGGTGCAACCTCGCGAATCGCTGCCGCAACCCGCGCCCGAATCCCCGCCCACCGGTACGGGTCGCTCACCTCCGGCTCATTCATCACTTCGAAGAAAACCCGCTCCGTATCTCGCGTCGAGTAGTGCGCTGCCAGTCGTCGCCATAACATCACAAAACGATCCACGCCTTCGTCGGTCGTCTTCACTCGCTGTTTGTAGGCTTCCTCCGGGTGCAAATCGATCTGTACCGCCAGCCCGTCCGCCAGCATCGTGTCCACGGCTTTGTCCAGCCGGCCCACAAAATCAGCGTTCAACCCGTCTTTCCCACGCGGCCCCTGTTCCAACGGCGTCGGGTCAATGCTCAACCGCACGTTGTCGAAGCCCAGCTTCGCCATCAGCGCAATATCCGCAGCGTCGGTGAACCGGTCCGTCCGCGCCGCCGAGTAGTCGCTCGCCGACTGCGCAAACCACTCCGAAGCATTGATCCCCCGCTTCAAATGCTGAGCACGCGCAAACGCGGTGCGCAATTCAGCAGAACGATCCGCAGCCGCATGATCCTGCGCAACAGCCGGCAAAGTCATCATCAAGAAAAAGACAAAGCAACGAGAAAAACCGTGCATAGAAAAGACTCCAGGGTTTCTGAGTTTTAGCAGTCCGCGCATTGCAAAGCGACGTTTTCGCGAACTCACAATACTAACCTGATGGCGTTGCATCGCGGCGTAGCTCAAGCTCCCAAAACAAGAGCGGCTCCCAAACTGGGGAGCCGCTCTTGCCTTTCCGGAGACAATTCGCTCTATTTTCCTGCCGAAACCGGGGCTGCCGTTCCATTGCTCGCCTCGTCACCTGCAACCTGTTCATACGTGGTCCGCAAATACTTATGCGGATTCACAGGAACGTTATGGACCCGCACTTCATAGTGGAGGTGCGGCCCGGTAGCATGTCCTGACATGCCCACGTATCCAATCACCTGCCCGCGAATTACATGCTGCCCGGCAAACACCGCAACCGACGAAAGATGCCCATAGACCGTAAGCACGTCGTGCCCGTGATCCAGAACAACCTGGCGGCCATATCCGGCGCCCATTTCCTGTCCGGTTGCTTCCCCGTCTGCGGCTGCGCGCACCGGCGTGCCGTAGGGAGCTTCAATATCTACGCCGGTATGAAACTTGCCTTCACCATTGAACGGATCTTCACGCTCGCCAAAGCTGGAACCCAGGCGGCCCTCAACCGGCCATATCGAAGGCGCATCGGCAAGCACAGTCCAGTCGCCATCGAAGCCCGGCGCCAGCCCGCCCTCGAGCGCGCGAGATACCCGCCCGGAAAGCGCCTGCGCCCGCAGTGCATAGAACTGATCGATCGACTGCTTCACCTGCTGCTGATTCACGTCATCCGTCAGTGCCAGGCTTTTAGGCGTGGGTGCCGCTGCCGCACCGGCCGCCGCCTTGGGCGTGGCCGAGATCATCTTGTTCTGCTTCAGCCCGTACAGCGCTGTCACTTCGCTCGCCAGCGCGCCCAGCGATGCCACCTGCACATCGCGGTCGTGCGCCACCTGCGCCATCTGCTTGTAGTTCTTGCGAAGCGTCTCGCGCTCCGCCCGCATCTGGTTGAAGCTCTCTGTCTTCAGCAACATCCGGGAATACGAACCCGCCAGGCCCACAATCGTGAACGCTCCTACCAGAGCCGCGGCTACAAACCCGTATGCATAGTGGAGGGGCAAAGGAATCTTCCGAATCCGCCCGTCCTCATCCCTTGATACAAAGAGAATGTAATAGCGTTTGCGCAGCATATTTGCCTCTCAGCCAGCTAACCAAGGCCGCAATTCGCCTGTACTCAATCACAATGCAAGGAACTTGATCTTTTAAGCCCTGAAGAGTACCAGTTGGTTACTACGGTTACTTTACCAGGAATGTTCGTCAAGCCTACCAAACAGTTCTCCACCGGTCAACGAAATATGTATTAAAAATCATTTTCGTTTTCTAAGAGAATTTGCAACCCCATAATTCCCATTATAGGCTCCCAAATCCGGCTGCCCCTCGTCATGCCCTATCCTCAGTACATGCGCTCCCGGAGCCCCGTCTCATCAATCGGTATCGATCATGGGGAACTGGCAATCCTTCGCCAGATTCGAGCAAGCGCCGCCTCCACCTCCGCCAACTCACTCCGCCTCGGCATCGGCGACGACTGCGCTTTGCTCCGTGCGCGCCCCACTGAAGAAATCGCTGTTACCACTGACCTTTCCATCGCCGGACGCCACTTCCGCCTCGACTGGCACCAGCCCGAGTCCATCGGTCATCGCGCCCTCGCTCGCGGGCTCAGCGATCTGGCCGCCATGGGCGCCCGCCCCCTCGCCGTCTTTCTCTCCCTCGGCCTGCCCCGCGAACTCACTCAATCCAAACGACGCACTTCCTGGCTCCAGCGCTTCCTCGACGGACTTCTCGCCCTAGCCGAGTCCCACAAAACCCC
>JBEKZG010000006.1:0-23062 GCA_049510095.1 Occallatibacter sp. | reverse complement strand
TCCGCGGGATTTTGGGAGCGGAATGGGAGTTAGTCAATTGCTGCTGGCCGCACTGTGCAGGCTCATGGCGACTCGATGAGTGCTCCCTTGTGACCCTGTCATTGAGCTACCGCGTCTCGATCCAAGCCTTCTCGAAACTTGTCACGCAACTTATACCGGCTTTCTTCTTCGAATCGCCAGTTTGGGTGGTGTAGAAAGGCGAATCCGCTCCCTTTAGGAAGGCTCGCATATGAACCTGGGAGGAGAAGCTCATCGACCCCGAATAGCTGGTAGTGCCATCGTCGTTCGTCGACTGGCTGCTTTGCTTCTCACGGTCCAGCTTCTTGTCGAAGCGGAGAACGATATCGGCGCTGTCGGTATCGTCCACAACGGTGAAATGACCCCATCGCTTCAGTTGCTCCAGCGCGCCATCCGAGACTTCTCCTGTCTTTGTGTCGTTGCGAATGGCGATGGTCTTGGCGGCAAGAGCAGTCTTAGGTATGGACTCCTGCGCCAGCGTCGCAACGGCGGGGATTAGTGCGAGCGCAAGCAAGAGGGGGCGGAAAGGCTTCATAATTGTCTCCTTGCGAAGGTTGATTTAGAGTAGCAAGTTTTTCGCATGTTCTGGGATTCGGCTCGAGGTCCGCGCGTAGGTTGCATACTCTTCTCCATGCCAAGTTTTTTCCCCTAAAGCGGCCGAAGACGGCCGACAATCGAGTTAGGGAAGGATGGCTGGTGATACGACCGGAACGCGCGAGGGCGATTGGATCAGGTGGACAGATCATTCGCCGGGACCACGCACACACAGCGCATGCTTATCGGTGAAGAACCAGAGCTCGTCGCCGTCGAACGACCGTCCTTCGTTGAAGTCGAAGCGCCACGCATATCCCGAAGGTTTCCCACGATCATCCATTATTTGAGTGCTACTCCATTGAGTACCAGTCAGAAACAGGTTTCCCTTTACGTGATAGGTCATGGCTTCGGCCTCGTGCCAGCGTGATCGCGGATTCTCTCCAGGAGCTTCGACAGTTCTGTCGAAAATCCCAGTCAACTCATCTATCCTCGCCAACCTCCAGTCGGAGTGCCCGGCTAACCGCATATTGCGGCAGTACTTCATCGCTTTGTGCCAGTTCACTTCTTTCCCGCTGTCCTTCCCGGCCCACATGAGTCCCGTGGACGGGTCCACCCAGTACTCACGCGCCAATGGCCCCTGCGCCAAGTCTTGGCCTACCGTTACGGATTGAGCGCCGCTGAACGTGGCGGCGGCAGCGAGGAAAATCAGAACAACTCGGCCCCAAGACCTGCTTTTCAGGACTTTCATGCCGGTGATTTTATCGCCTGAATAAGAGTCGACGGTGGTAACTTGTGACACTTCCAAAACCGACACAGCCTCTCGGACAACGCACCGGGCGGATTGTCGGCAATCCAGAAGTAGGTCTGTCTGATCGGAGGGTTCCCAAAAGCAACCGCGGATCTTTCGACTCACCACCCCCAGGCTGAAAAATGCCTGGGGCCCCGTTCGCTCAAGATGACAGGTCCGGTTGGGATGAGAGCTTCTGGTGGATGGTCGACAATCCGGAAGTTGTCTTCTGATCAACAACACCCTGAATCGGGAAGTAGCGGTGATCGTTGCCTTCTGGCCGCGTATTTGTTTTTTGCGCCGTGGGGATCCCCGTTTGCCGGTCTGCACTGGGGCTTTCGATCTGGCAGCTTGATGCAGCGTGTTTCATAAATGGCCGCTGCTTCCAGAAGCCAAGTCCCGCAGGGGTTCAAACCCCTCGCAATTCTGCCCTTTTTCGGCACGACTGAAGTCGTGCCCTGACACAAAGCCCGCAGTAAATGAGTTTTTCACCAAGCTGTGAAGCCGTGCCCTAGGAAGAAAGAAGGTGTCGGGAAAGTCCTCATGCGCGGGCGAGGACGCCCGCGCTACGGCCGGTCCGGAGACCGGCGCTACAGTTTCATCTTCCGTGGGTCGGTGAAGCCGGTGGACGACTGATACAAAGCAGGTTTATGGAACACGCTCCAGTTCGGCTTATGAAACACGCTCTAGTTCAACGTGAGGTCGGCGTGGAGCGGGGTGTTTTCGCTGGAGTCGCCTACGCGGATTATGAATTTGCCGGGGTCGATGGTCCAGTTGTGCTTGGCCTCGTCCCAGTAACTGAAGGCGCGGGCGTCTAACTCGAGGGTCACGTGTTTGGTTTCGCCGGGAGCGAGGCGGACTTTCTCGAATCCCTTTAACTCACGCTCGGGACGGGTGGCTTTGGCGGATGGATCGGAGATGTAAAGTTGCGCTACTTCCGCGCCTTCGACGCTGCCGGTGTTGGTTACATCGAAGCTGACGGGAATGGTTGAACCGGAGGCGGCTGTTTTGGGGGCCTCGAGATTGGAGAAGCTGAAGGTGGTGTAGCTGAGGCCGAATCCGAAGGGGTAGAGCGGGTGCTTGCCGGTGGTGGTCCAGTAGCGATAGCCGACCATTAGCTTGTCGTCGTATTTGACGTGGGGGATGACGTAATCGACGGGGTTGTGGCCGGGCTCGGTGACGTGGAGGCTGGTATCGGCGCCCTTGACTGGATAGTAGTAGGCGTAGGAGGGATCTTCCTGCCAACTGCGGTCGAAGCTGACGGGTAGTTTGCCTTCAGGATTGTGCTTGCCGAGGAGAACCTCGGCTACCGCGGCGCCCCCTTCCTGGCCGGGGTAATAGATCTGGAGCAGTGCGGGAACGTTGCCGAGCCAGGCGCGCGTATCGGCGCCGACGCCGCCCGTGAGAGTGACGATGGTGTGGGGATTGGCTGCTGCTACGGCCTGGATCAGCGCGTCCTGGCCCCAGGGAAGCTCGAAGGTGCGGTCGCTGCCTTCGCTCTCGGTTTCGGGGCTAAAGCCTACGGCGACGACTGCTACGTCTGCGAGCCGGGCAAACTCTGTGGCGTCAGCCATGACCAGATCTGGCTCATAGGCGATGCCGAGGCCGAAGCGCGCGTTTTCGCCGGGCACATAGTCGGCCTGCAGGTTCACCGTCTGGCCGGCTTTGAGGTCGAGCGTCCAGAACGGGGGCACCTGGCCCTCGGCGTGCGGCGGAGTCTCAAGCACTTTGCCGTCGGCGAGCACGTTGACGCTGGTGCCCCAGCCTTGCGATGTGGTGAGAACCAGGTACTTGCCGTCTTTGGCGGCCTTGTAGCTGGCGGTGTAACGGATACTGCGGCCGGCATTGTCTGGCGCCGGAGCGCGCCTTCTCCGGCCGGTATCGCCGAAGAATTGCTGCGCGGCGGTTTCGGGCGTGCCGGTGAAGTCTTTGCTGGGGTAGTCGGCTGCGGTGACCGGACCTTCCCAGTGGGTGCTGCGAATGACGGTGACCGCGTCGGGCAGGCCGCGGCTGTAAAGCACGTGCACGTTGGGGCCGAGGAGGTTGGCGATGCCGGTGAGTGTGCTGACGGGCTCGAAGGCTTGCGCTTCCGACGATCCGCCGCCGCCGGTGACCGCGGGCCAGGCGTTGGGACCGATGATAGCGACGGTCTTGATTCTGGCGGGGTCGAGGGGGAGGAGATGGTCGTCATTCTTGAGCAGGGTGATGCTTTCGCGAGCGCCTTGAAGGGCCACGGCACGATCGGCGACGGAGTAAGTGGAGTCGGCTGGATCGAATTGGGGCCTGTCGAGGAATCCATAGCGCAGAGCGGTGCGGAAGAGGCGCAGGACTTTGTCGTCGATGGTGGCTTCTTTCACCGTTCCATTCTTGACGGCGGGGAGCAGGCCCTTGGCGTTCATGAAGCGGGGGCTGGGCATCTCGAGATCGAGGCCGTTGTTGGCCGCGCCCACTGAGTCGTAGGTTGCGTCCCAGTCGGACATGAGAATGCCCCGAAAGCCCCATTCGCCCTTGAGGACTTTGAGGTTGAGGAATTCGTTCTGCGTGGCGTGGACGCCGTTGATCAGGTTGTAGGAGTTCATGACCGCGTCGACGTGGCCTTTGGTTACGGCCGCTTCGAAGGCAGGGAGGTAGATTTCGCGCATGGTTCGCTCGCCGGCGTCGGAGTCCACGTTGTGGCGGTTGTACTCCTGGCTGTTGAGCGCGTAGTGCTTGACGGTGGCGACGACGCCCTGGGACTGGACGCCCTCGATGTACGGAACCACGATGGTCGCATTCAGATAAGGATCTTCGGATAGATATTCAAAATTGCGGCCAGCGACGGGGGAACGCGCGATGTTGACGCCGGGGCCGAGCAGGAAGTTGACATTGCGCGCGCGGGCATCGCGGCCGAGACTCTCGCCAAGCTTGCGGGCGAACCCGGTGTCCCAGGTGGCGGCGAGGGCCACGCCGCCCGCATAGGCGGTGGTGGGTCCCCAGGTGCGGACGCCAACGGAGGCATCGGACATTTTGAAGCGCGGCAGGTTGATTTCGGGGATTGCGTGGGTAAACATGCTGTCGACGCCGCCGATCAGCTCGATTTTTTGTTCGAGGGAGAGCTTGGCGAGCATTTCATGGGCTTTAGCCTCGATTGCCGGAGAGCCGGGCGCGGGAGCTTGCGCCTGTGCGTGCGTCGAGGCGGCCAGGATGCATGCGAGGAGAACGGTCATCCGGGATGCAGCGCGAAGAGGAGCAATCGATTGAGCAGTGGTTTTCGGTAAGGTTTTCATGACGCGGGAAAGGCTACCGCACTCGGCCCGCGGATGTATAGCGGTCTTGTTGCAGCACGGAATCATGCTGCTGAATCCAAGTCCGATACGAGTTTTGAAGCACGAAGGGTTTGTGATTTGGGACACATTGCGGAGTGCATCGTGTCACTGAAAGCCATTCCTTTCAAAGCGCAGACTGTGAATCCAACAGGAACGAAGAGGTATTGACGCGCCGCGCGTCCGGAGGAATCGATGAGCTTTGCAGCCGGCATGAAGACAATTGTGGTTGCCACCGACCTGCATGGCCAGGCGGAGGCGGCGCTGGAGTATGCGCGCAAGTTGGCTGGTGGGTATGGGGCGCGCATTGTGCTGGCTCACGGCATTGACCCGATGGAATATGCGGCTGTGGACACAGTTCCAGGGCGCGTTCTGAAAGGGATGACTGAAGAGGCGCGGGCCGCGCTGGATCAATTGTCGGGCGAGCTTGTGCGGGAAGGGATTCCCAGTCATTCCGAGATTCGGCAGGGCGAAGTGGCCCAAATGCTGGTGGATGTGGCGCGCCAATATCAGGCGGGGCTGGTAGTGATTGGCACAAAAGGGATGCAGGGAGCGGGCCCAGTGGTTGTGGGTGCAGTTGCCGAGCAGTTGGTGCGGATGTCGCCCTGTCCGGTGCTTGCGGTTGCCGCGGACTGGAACGCGGGGGAGTTCCGTCCAACTCCGGGAGGCCCGGTGCTGCTGGCGATGGAACGCAACGAAGCGACACCGGCAGCAGTGGCAACCGCCTATTCGCTGGCTGAGACGTTTCATCGCACACTGCTTGTGCTTCATGCGCGCGGACCGGCCGAGGCGTCCGCGTTCCTGAATCCAGGCGCAACGACTTTGCAAGAGTTTGGCATCAGGCCGAGCGGGCGGTTTCCGGTGCGGTTCATGGTGAAGGACGGCAATGCGGCAGACGCGATCATGGAAGCGATTGCGCATTACCATCCCAGCCTGCTGGTGGCCGGAGTGAAGCGGACGAGCGGAACACCGGGAGCGCATGGGACCGCGTTTGCGCTGTTGGCCCGCTCTCGCGTGCCGGTCATATGCGTTCCGCCGGCGGCGATCCCTGTGCATGCGGCCACAAGTATGGAGGCTTGTGCGCCCCTGGAAGCCAAGTAGCGCAAGAAATGAGTGGCCAACGATGGTTGGCCTTCAATGGGAAACCGGCGGGTGGCAGCCGACAAGCTACGAGCCCGCCCATTTGATTTGATTTCATGGATTTCTCGCTTATAGAGCGATGTGTCACACGAGGGTCCGATTGACTGCAAGTCCGGAAGACCAAATGGCGTTGCCAGGAACCGGCCAGCAGGCGGATTGAGGAGAAACACCACCGCAGGACCGAATTGCGGCAAGGCTCACTGGAGATGTAACCATGCAACCTGAGGCGGAATCCGTACGAATGGATGGCTTGGCAGCGCATCCGCTGTCAGAACTCCTGGATTGCCCTCCGGAGACCGGACAGTTGTTGAATGGGTCGGCTGAATGCCTGGCTTTTGACGCGAGCGGGGTCGTTTTTCGCCAATACGGGAACTGCCGCGGCCTCTATGTAGTTGTTTCAGGACAATTTGTGCGCCGGGCAGAGCGCCTGGAGATGCGACTGACGCTTGGACAAGTGCGTGCGGGCGACCTGGTGGAACTGGGAGCTGCGCTTGGCAATGGGCAACATACTTATACGCTCAGCGCACTGACTCCCGGGTCAGTGTTGCTGCTACCTATGGAGGCGCTGACTCGGGCTTTTCAGAGTTATCCGCCTCTGCGGATGCAATTGCTGCAGGAATTGGCCCGCGAGGTTTCCCGGGGCTACTTTGCGAGTTGCAAGGACCGCGAGGGTAAAACCCGCCGGCGCGGCTCAGATGCCACATCGATGTAGGCGAGTCGAGTGGTTTTGACCGATTGCCGCTTCAAGGCCGGGCCGGAGATTGGACTGGAGACTTGACGAAAATTGGCTGAATAATCTGGACTCGCACCGGATGAAATAACTTATGCCGCGAATCTGCGCTATACTCAGATGTAATCAGCGGAAAACGTATGGCATCGTTCCATCCCCATCACCCCCCGGAAGATTGCATTAATTGTGAGCATCGCCATCTGCGGATGTTCTGCAATCTCACGCCTGAGGCGTTGCGGGATTATGACGGAATCGGGATCATGATGAGCCATGCGCGCGGCGCCAAGCTGTTTACCGAGGGCGATCAGGCGCGCAATGTTTTTGTGGTCTGTTTCGGCCAGGTAAAGATATCTTCGACTTCGCGCGACGGCAAAACGATGATCCTGAAGATCGCGGGCCCGGGCGATGTGATGGGCCTGAGCGCTGTGCTGGCAAACGTACCGCATGAAGTGACCGCCGAAGCGATTGAACCCTGCCAGGTAAAGACCGTGCGTAAACAGGAGTTTGTCGATTTCCTCGGGCGCCACGGTATTGCCAGTATGCACGCGGCTCAATCGCTTTCGGGTGAATACCTGACGGTCTTCCACGATGCCAAGCGATTGGCGCTTTCCGGTTCGGCGGCGGGGCGGCTGGCCCGTCTGTTGCTTGACTGGGGACATTCGGCCGCCAACGGCAAGCCTGAAATCCGGTTTACGATGGCCCTGACTCACGAAGAGATTGCCAACATGGCCGGCACTTCGCGGGAAACCGTGACCAGGCTGCTGAACCAGTTCCGGCGCGATCAGTGGATAACCATCAAGGGCGCGAGCATGACCATCGTCAAGCCGGATCAGTTGGAACGGCTTACGGCGTAGTCCTCGTATTTCATTGCCGCCTCCTCCTAAAAGCACAATGTGTCGCGCCCAAGACTAAGGCACTTATCATGGCATCCTTGATTCGCCATATGACCGTCATCCGCTATTACCGCGACGGTCGGCATTGGGATACGGAAGAGATCGACTCACCGTCGTGGCTCGAAATTGAGTCTGCAGTCCGGCGGATGGATAACTACTGCTATCCGATTGTTCAACTAAATACCACGGACAACGAATATGACGAAAGCATCTTCAATATTTGCGGTGGCGACGGGCGTTGGGCTCTCTTCCACATGATGGGAATGTGGCAATATGAGCAACCTGGGGGCAGCGAAGAAGAAGTGCGGCTCTGGGACAGCGACCAAGGCTATTATTGCCGTGAAAAGAACGTCCTTACAGATATTGCGAAGGTTCTGTGCATGGCCAAATCCTTCTACGAAACCGGATCGTATGTCGATCTCGATCATGTGCGATGAAGGAGGGCGGTGGGCAACGCCGAATCGAACAGCGTCCCAGGCGCGATCAGCGCAGAAAGAAACGTGCCTGCGTTCGCGCTGCCCCTCCGGGGCGCCGGGTTCAGTTGGGTAGCCAGCCCAGGATTCCCGCATCGTCCGCGAACGATGCGTCCATCCTGGGCTATTATCCTTCGGCCCCTCCGGGGCGAAATCCGTTTTATGGCCTTTCATCCATCGGGGACGGCTTTGCCGGTGGGGGACTGTTGAGAGAAAGTTGTGCAGATTTCTTAGAGATGCTGGACGATGCTATGCCTCTCGGCCGCAGGGGAGGCAGTATGAGGCTCGCGCAAGGTGAGCACAGGGCATCGCGCATGGGCCAGAACGCGGTAGATGGTGCGGTCGCGGGTGAGATTTGCAAAGGCCGAGCGGTCGGTTGCGCCGAGCACGATCAAGTTGGCGCGCATTTCGGCGGCCGCGGCCAGAATCTCGATGGACGGATTGCCGTGTACAACATGGGGGTCAATGGCGGGGGAGCATTGGCTGGCGGGCTGGGCGGTCAGCGTCTGACCGGCAAGTGTGCGCAACCGTTGCAGTGCGACCGAATCAAGAGCGGCAGGCTGGCCACCCGCACCCGCTCGACGAACGTGCGGACCGAAAACCTCGGGTTCAAACACGCCCGGGTCGTCCTCCGGAGGGAGCACATGAAGCAGAACCAGTTTTGCACCCTGATTGGCGGCAATTTGAAAAGCAAGCGCTGCGCTGGTGCGGGAGGTCTCCTTCAGAGTGGTGGCATGGAGGACAACGCGCTCGCTCCGCGCTACCGGAAGATGAGCCTCGGGTCCCACGGTGATGACCGGGAGGTTGACCGAGCGCAGCACTTGTTCCGCCACGGAACCCAGGAGCAGCTTACCCAGCCGGCTGCGGCTCCGGGTGCCGAGGAGAATGCGATCGACATGGAACTGGCGGATGGCCGCGGCGATATGCTGCGCGGGATGCCCCTCGCGCACGAGCGCATCGCAGCCAATGCCCTGCCGGCCGGCAAATTCACACCAGGGCGTCATGGTCTTTTCGACAAACTCTATTGCGCCGGCCGGATCGAAAAAGGGCACGCCGCTGGCGTCGGCCGCTATAGCCACGCCGGATGCCAGCACGTGCAGCAAGAGCAGGCGGGCACCGGTTTCTGTTGCCTGCTCAAAGGCAAAGGGCATCAGCCGATCAAGATCGCTCAAGTCGGTGGCGACGAGAATCCGTTCCGGGCGAATCCATGGATCAGGGGGATTCGGGGGATTCCGGGCGAAGCTGGGGCCATTGTCTGAGGAAGAATCCGGCATGGAATTCACCTCGCACAGGACAGCTTGGCACGGCCATGTCGTCCAGGATGTGCGAGCGCGCACGCGGCTGGGTGAGTTGGCTCACCCAAAAAGTCTCCCAAACCGTTGATTCCTACGGGGCTTTGGCGGGGATTTCGCTTGTTTGGAGCGCAGGTTTTTGATGTGTTTCTTTATTGATTCCTTACGGGTTTTCATCGTATATTTGGGAATGGAATTCCCGTTGGCAACATTCCATCCTTGTAGACACCCAAAGAAAAAATAGACTTCTGTGCGTTCATGAGCGCCCGCTCATCTGTACTTATTTCGCACTTTCAAAGGGCGCAAGAAACTTCAACTTCACCTGCATTATCTGGAGGATAGACGCAATGACTCATCGTGTAGCTCGAAGTGTATTTACTGCCTTGCTGTTGGCTTGGGCGGTGCTAATCGCACTGCCGGCAACCAGTTTTGGCCAGACGTTTCGCGGCGGCATCAGTGGTAATGTAACCGACCAATCGGGTGCGGTGGTCCCCGGGGCTCAGGTCACAGCGGTGGAATCGTCCACCAACACTGATTACAAGTCGGTGACCTCCAGCGCAGGGGAGTTCGCGTTTGCGAACCTCCCGTTGGGCAGTTACACCATTTCGATAGCTGCCACCGGGTTCAAGAGCATTAAGATCGACAAGGTTCCCGTGACGGCAGGCGCTACCTACACGCTTCCAGTCAAGCTGGGCGTGGCTTCAGCGGGCGAAACCGTGGAAGTAACCGCTGATTCGCTTGCACTTGATACGGTCACCGATACCCAGTCAACCGCGCTCCCCGAAGAGGTGGTACAGAACCTTCCCAACAGTGGCCGCGACTTTACCCAGATGCTTGCGCAAACTCCTGGATTTGCGGGTCTTTCAACCGGAGGCGGCGCGGGCGTTGCCAGCGTGAATGGAACCCGTTCCAACTCGGTCAACTGGCAGATTGAAGGTACGGATAACAACGATCTTTGGTGGAACATTCCCGCCGTCAACCAGGGCGGCGTGTCCTCGATTGCGGGCGTCATTCTTCCCATTGACGCCATCGAGAACTTCTCGTTTGTCACGGCAGGTTCCACGGAACTGGGCCGCAACTCGGGCGGCACAGCCAACCTCACCATCAAGTCAGGAACCAACACACTGCATGGCTCGGCGTACTACTACAACCACAACGAAGCCTTTCAGCATTCGAATCCATTTACCGGGACTACCACCGAGACCCGCAATCAGCACATAGGCTTTTCCGTCGGTGGCCCCATATGGAAGGACAAGAGCTTTTTCTTTGTCGCCGGCGAACATCAGGGGTTTCTGATCGGCGCCGAGAGCAAGGCTACGGAGCCCTCGGCCGCATATCAGGCGGAAGCCATTACCTCTTTGTTGAGCTATTACGGTATGCCAGTAAATCAAGTGGCAACAAACCTGCTGAAGGGCACCGGCACATACAAGGCGCTGTGGCCTTCCGCTGCTCTGACTGGAGGCGCTTCAAACGATAACTACACAGCCACGGGCAACCTCACGGGCCATAGCTATAACAGCATTGTGAAATTCGACGAGCAGCTTACCGCCAAGGATCACATTGCCGCCACCTGGTTTGCCGGTGAAGGAACGCAGACCGCACCCACCTCGTCCGCTCTCGCACCCTACTTCGAGAACGCCCCGATTCACGTGGAAAACTACTCCATCGTGTACAACCGGGTGCTCACCACGAGCATTACCAACCAGCTCTCAGCAGGTGTCAGCTACTTCAACCAGGTGTTCTCCGACGCGGAGACCGACTTCAATCCCGTTGGCCTCGGACTGAACACGGGTGTAACGGATCCATCGCTGGCGGGCTCACCGCACCTCATCATTGGCCCCACCGCGGCGAGTGTTGGATTGACAGCCGGGGGCAGCGGCTTTGATCCCATCGGTGTTACAGCCCCATCAGGCCGCAATGACATCACAGGCCATCTGGACGAGAGTCTGGCCTGGATCAAGGGCGCTCACCAATTCAAATTTGGTGGCGAAATCCGCCAGGCCCAGGTAGACGACTTCTACCAGACCGGCGAACGGGGCACCATCTACTTTGACGGATCGCAGGGCCCACTCGCGTATGGTCAGGCGTATGCGGCTTGGTTGCAGAACCCGGCCCAAAATCCGAAACCGCAGCCCACGGCCTGCGATAACCAGGTCACCCAGAACTTCGGGAATATTGCTCCCGGATACAGCGCGACCGATAACTACGACTTCAATGTCCAGCTTCTCGCAGACTTTTTAACCGGCTGCTTCGATTCCACTAACACTGAAAATGTCGTAGGAGACCCAAAGCGCCAGGTCTTCGTAAATACCTTCTCTTTGTCCGCCCAGGATAGCTGGCAGGTCAATAAGAGACTCAGCGGCGATTACGGCATTCGCTACGACTACGAGGGCCCGGTTCATTCCGCGTATCCCAACCTCTCCGTTTTCGATCCCACAGTCCCGGGGGGATTGTCGGTCATCGGTGCGAATCAAGGAGTCTGGAGCCAATTCTGGGGCGGCGTAAGCCCGCGCGTCGGATTCTCCTGGCAGGTTGACGACTCGGCCAAGACAGTTCTCCGCGGCGGTTACGGTTTCTACTACGACTCGATCTACATGAAGTCCGTACTGCAGAATAACGGCGCGCAGAACATCTCCGTCTTCGGCCCCGGTTTGAATCCGGCCGGTTCCGAGCTTGTGGCGCAGGCTGGCGCCCTCGCCAACACGGTGATTGAGCCCGGTACCCCGATCTTCCAGACTCTCGCACAGGCTGTGGCTGGCGCGGGTGTGGTCAAAATCTCCACTTTCGACAAGAACTTCCGCCCCTCCTACACACAGTCTTTTGATTTGAATTTTGAACACAGCTTCACACCGTCTGTGATCTGGCAGTTGGGCTATGTCGGAACGAAAGGAACCCATCTGCTGGGCTTGTTCGACATCAACCCGATCAACCTTCAGACCGGCCTCCGACCCTACCAGAGCCAGTTCCCGAACTTCTCGGTCATCGACGAGGCGCGCAGCAATCTGGGCTCCATCTATAACTCGCTGCAGACCACGTTACGAGTTCAGAATTACCACAACCTGTCCGCGCAGTTGGCATACACGTGGGGTCATGCCCTGGACTACGAAACTGGATTGCTGCCCTATGTTCCGCAGGATCCGACCAACGAGAGGGCTGAGTATGGCAACTCGGACTTCGATGTCCGCAATACCCTCACGGGCTATCTTGACTACCATGTCCCGACGTTCAGAGGTCCTGAGCGGTTGATGAAGGGTTGGGAAGTCAACTCCGGCTTCTCCTTCCACGGTGGAACGCCATACACGGTGGTTTCCGCGACTAACCCAAGCAACAATGGTGAAGGCGCCGATCGTGCCGTACAGGTGATGAGCAGCCCGAACAACGTATCGCACGCGATTGTCAATGGCACAGTACAGTGGTTCAGTCCCACTGCATTTGTGGATTGCGGCACCCCCGGCGTCAACTGCGTCTATTCGCCCACGCGCCGCGGTCAGAACTACAACCCCGGTTATTCCGCGGTGGATCTTGCCCTGTTCAAGACAACGCAAATCGCCGAACACGTGAGCGCACAGTTCAGCGCAAACGTCTTCAACATCTTCGATCGCACTAATCTCGCCCCGGTGGGCTTCCCGCAGGCCGGCGAAGGTGGCGTGATCGGATCGACACTTGGACCGTACCTCGGCAACCCTGGCATTGGGCCAGGCGAGCCGCTCAACGCCGAGTTCGCGTTGAAGGTTATTTTCTAAGGACAGTGATTAGTGATCAGTGATTAGTGGTTAGTTCGGTCGCCGCTGATCCGTAAGTCTGCAAAGCGATGAAAAACCCCGTCAACCGACGGGGTTTTTCACTGCGAGGTTGTTTGCAAGGTGTTGCACTCAAGCGTAATGAAAAGCCCTCGAAAAATTGGCGAGGGCGCTTGCATTTACCGATCACAGCGTGTCACATAAATGGCCGCCGCGTCCGGAAGATCGTCCCTCAGGGGCTAAAACCCCTCGTAGTTCAGCCCCTTTTCGGCACGACTGAAGTCGTGCCCTGATACAAAGCAGGTTTATGAAACACGTACAAAACAGATTTATGAAACACGCTCTAACCACTGATCACTAACCACTAACCACTGCTTCTACGACAGGTGTGTGAATGGCCGTTCCGCTAGCCTGTCGGGGAGCTTTGGCGCTGCCAGTCCCGCTGTTGGGCTGGCCATGACTTCTGTGAAGGATTTGCGGAAGGCGGCCATTTCGTCTGCTGTGCCCACCGTGATGCGCAACTGCGTGGGCCACGCGGGCCAGATGCGGCCTACATACATGTCCTTCGCTGCGAGGGCCGCTTGCACTTCCTTGCCGGGGCGCTTTACATCGACCATGAAGCAATTGCTCTCAGAAGGTGTGCAGGCATAGCCTTGCGACTTCAGCCAGGCCAGGTTCTCACTGCGGATGTCGCCAATGATCTTGCGGCGCGAGGGCACCAGGTCAGGATCGGTGAGGCTTGCCTTGGCCGCGGCCAGCGCGGTAATGGGCAGCGAGTTCTGGCCGAACTGCTGGTACTTGGCGAGCAGGTCGGGGCGGCCAATTGCGAAGCCCATGCGGATCCCCGCCATTCCGTAGAGCTTGGAGAAGGTGCGCAGAACAATCACGTCCTTGCCTTCCTTTACAAAGCTCAGCGAGCGTGGCTCCCGGCACAAGTGAATGTACGCTTCGTCAATGAGCAGGATCGATCCCTTGGGCTGGTTGGCCACCGCGTATTCAATGTCGGCGCGCGGCGTGCAGGTGCCTGTGGGGTTGTTGGGATTGCAGATATAAATGACGCCGGGAGTGGACGCGGCGGAAACCATCTTCTTGATGTCGTGGGAGGCAGCGCCAGTGGGATCGGCCAGCGGGACCTTGATGATGGGCGCACCGGAAACCTGTGCAGCCCACATGGGCGCTTCGTAGCCTGGGTCGGCAATCACCAGGGGCTTGCTCTTGTTGGTGAACGCCAGCACCGTGTAGTGCAGCGGATCGCTGGAACCGGCAAAGGGCAATACCGACTCGGGATTCAGGCCTTCAATCTTGGCGAAGGTCTCGGCGAGGTCCATCTCCATCGTGAACTCGTAGCGCCCGCCCTTGGGAATAATGTCCGCAATTGCCTGGCGTGCAGCCTGCGAGGGTCCCAGCGGGTTCTCGTTGGCGTCGATATGAATTCCCTTGTTGGGGTCGGCGAAATGCGGACGGGCGGCCATCGCCAGGCGGGACTCAGTGAGGATTGGCAGGCTGGCCAGCGCGGAGGCGCCAGCGGCAAAGTGGAAAAAGCTACGGCGGGAGAAGCCGCTACAGCCAATGGGGTCAACAGATGGATTCATAGGAAAGACTCCTCGGTGCGGATTGGTTTTGGGCAAAGGATGAGTTGCCGCAGGGGTGCGACGCGTTGGGGGGAAGGTCTGGATTTGTCGAGAGGGGAAGCAGGTGTCCCATAACACAGGGTACATTCGCTACGGTGAGATGACAAGTGGGAAATGCCGGTGGGGGCGCAGTTTTCCGGCGTACCCCAGCCGTTGGAAACCTTCCGCTTCAATCGAAATCGCTCATATCAAATCAAATAAGGAGCCGTTAACTCGAAGCCGGACATACAAATCGAAACGGAGCGGCATCCAATCTCGCCAGAAGGAAAAATGCCGAATCCCGGACGGACCTCCGGGATTTGATTTGGAGACCAACATCATGGCGACGAAATTGATATTTAGATCATCGGTGAAACCCTCGAACAGGACAACGACGCCGAAGCTGACCGTTGTCCACGATATGAACGATTACCCCGCCACTGCGAAATGCTCCTCATGCGGCAAGGAGATGCCCCAGCGGCAAAGATGGATCAATTCCTCCGCCGACAACCTGGCATGGTTCGCGGATCAGTTCCGGTTCCATGTCGAACAGGAACATTCCTGGGGCGCCGAATCCTTAACGGCTGAACGGCAGATAAGTGAAGCCGACGCCGCATAGACCCTCGCGCAATTTCGTCGCCGGCAGTCCGCCCAGGTCCGCGCGTTGTGATTAGGCCAGCGCTTCGAACGCAGCCACGAAGATGTCCTCTGTTATGAGCTCCGGTGTCTGGAAATACGTGAACAGCAACCCCGTCGTCACGGCATCCAGCACGCGTACGAACTGCTTTGCCGGCATCGGGAAACTCTTCCGGTAACTGCAATACCAGCCGGGCGTCTGTCCCCACGCCGGTATGTTAGACTTCTCCCGGTAAACGCTTACACGCTTTGCGAATCGGCGAAAAACTGCTATTCGCATGTCCGCAATCGGTGGCTGCCCGCCGCTTCCGTGCTATTTTGGGCGGCTGCAGCTTGCCGCTTGACAAGCGATTGAGTAAAGCCATTTACTTAGGGACGAACGTCCACAGCCTCCAGGGACGAATTGACTCTTTTTCCAGGTGACTCAATGTTCGGATTGGTCCCCGCTTCTTTTGCCGAAGGAAACCCTTCATCCGCGGCGGCGTTCCTGACGCTCAGTGCCCCTTCGCTGGCGCACTTGAGCTTGCTCGATATCGCGATCATCGCCATCTACTTCGTGATGGTCATCTGGATCGGGTTCTACCTCAAGGGCCAGTCGAACACCAGCGAAGAGTTCTTCATGGCCGGGCGCGAGATGACCGCGTGGATTGCCGGATTGAGCTTTGTCTCGGCTAACCTTGGGTCGCTTGAATTGATGGGCTGGGCCGGATCTTCGTATCAGTACGGTATTCTTGCCGCGCACTGGTACTGGGTGGGCGCCATTCCCGCCATGCTCTTTCTGGGCATGGTGATGATGCCGTTTTATTACGTGTGCAAGACGCACTCCGTGCCCGGATACCTGAAGCTCCGCTATGGGCAGGGCGCGAGCACAGTAGCCGCGGTGTCTTTCGCTTTCATGACTGTGCTGATGAGCGGCGTGAATATGTTCGCGATGGCGGAAGTAATGAAGATCGTTCTTGGCTGGGATCTGAATTTCTCCATCATTGTTTCTTCGCTGGCTGTGGCCGCTTACGTGGCCCTCGGCGGTTTGCGATCCGCTATCTTCAATGAGGTATTGCAGTTCGCGCTTATCTGGGGCGGCGCGCTGCTGGTGCCGATTCTGGGCCTCGTGGAGGCCGGTGGATGGACCGGTTTCAAGGCTCGTCTGGCGCACAACATCGCCAACAGCATCACTCCCGCGGGCGACTATACTCACATGTGGCGCAGCATGGGCCACTTCGCCGATAACCCCATGGGCATTCACTGGACCGGCATCGTCTTCGGTCTTGGCTTCGCGATCAGCTTCGGCTACTGGACAACCGATTTTCTTGTTGTCCAGCGCGTACTGGCTGCCAACAGCCTGCGTTCGGCGCGATTGGCGCCCGTCATTGGATCGTTCTTCAAGATGGCCGTGCCCTTCATCGTGATCCTTCCCGGCCTGCTCGGCCTGGTGGTGCTGCAGAACGCCGATGGCAGCCTGATGCACCTGGTCGGTGAAAACGTGGTGGCCGCGCACCCTGGCGAAGGCCTGCACAGCTATAACGAAGTGCTGCCGCTGATGATGGTTCGCTACCTGGGACCGGGCTTGCTCGGCCTGGGCATCACCGCACTTATCGCCGGATTCATGAGCGGCATGGCCGGCAATGTGAGCGCCTTCACCGCCATCTTCACCTACGACATCTACCAGCCGCACATTGTGAAGCACGCCCGCGACGAACACTATGTCCTTGTGGGCCGCATCGTGACTGTTGCCGGCGTGGTTATTTCCATTGGTGCAGCGTACCTTGTCATGCGAGCCGCCGGCATTATGGATTATGTGCAGGCGCTGTTCAGCTTCTTTATCTCGCCGCTTCTTGGTGTGGTGCTTCTGGGCATGTTCTGGAAGCGCGCCACGAAACAGGGCGGATTTTGGGGCCTGCTGATGGGAACTCTCACCTCCATCGGCCTCTGGGCCTGGGTCAAGGCAGATCCCTCCGCGCTGCGCTACGTCGCCATCTCGCCCGATGCCAAGGATATGGCCGAGAACATGTATCGCGCTCTCTGGTCGGTGAGCACTGCGGTCGGCGTCAACCTGATTGTGAGCCTGTTTACCAAGCCGAAGCCGCTCTCTGAGCTCACTAGCGTGGTCTATGGCGTAACCCCGCTGCCCACCGAAGAGCCGGTTCCCTTCTACAAGAACGAGTGGTTCTGGACGGTGATCGCCATCGTCATCTTTTTCGCCCTCAACATCTACTTCTGGTAGAGAGGTTTTGCATGCATAACTCGGGTTTATCGATCTGGTTCTTTATTGGTGTTCTTCTCACCATCTATGGCGCAATGATTCTCGGCTATGGAGTGTACGAACTGGTAGTGGGACAAACGGCCAATGTGGTTCTGGCCGGCCTGCACGCGCCGGTTTGGTGGGGCGGTCTATTGCTGGCGCTCGGCCTGTTTTACGGCGTGCGCTTTCGTCCGAGCCGCAAGGGTTGATGCGGCATCAAGGAGTAAGTGAAAGATGACATCAAATCGAAAAATGACATTTGGAATCGTTGTTGGCAATCGTGGTTTCTTCCCTGGTCATTTGGCAAAGTCGGGCCGCGACGAAATCATCTCTGTATTAGAGGCCGCGGGTGCGCAGGCTGTTGTGTTAAGCCCGGAGGAGTCAAGGCACGGGGCGGTTGAAACCTATGCCGAGTCGCAGCGTTGCGCTGAGCTTTTCAAGAAGCATGCAGAGGAAATCGACGGTATCATTGTGACCCTGCCGAACTTCGGTGAAGAGCGAGGCATTGTGGATGCCATCCGGCTTTCCGGGCTTAAGGTTCCGGTGCTCGTGCAGGCCACGCCTGACCGCTCCGACGACATGACCATCGCCATGCGCCGCGACAGTTTCTGCGGCAAGATGAGCGCCTGTAACAACATGATGCAGTACGGGATTCAGTATTCGCTGACCACGCTGCATACGGAGAGCCCCAGCTCGGCGGAATTCAAGGCGGATCTCGAATGGTTCTCGGCGGTCTGCCGCATCGTGAGAGGACTCAAGAATCTGCGCATCGGCGCTATTGGGGCGCGGCCCACGGCTTTCAACACCGTACGCTACTCCGAGCGCATTCTCGAAACCAACGGCATCACCATCGAGACACTCGACCTTTCAGAAATCTTCGGCCGCATCAACAAGATGAGCGACACGGATGACGCTGCGCAAGCCAAGCTTGCAGCCATCAAGAGCTACGTCAGCACTGCCGGCGTTCCCGATGACGCCTTACTCAAGATGGCCAAACTTGGCGCGGTTGTCGATGGCTGGATGAAGCAGACGCATGTGACCATCAGTGCCGTGCAGTGCTGGACCTCGATGGAGGAGTTTTTCGGCGTTGTGCCCTGCACCATCATGAGCATGATGAGCAACAATCTTATTCCCTCGGCCTGCGAAGTGGACGTCCCCGGCACGTTGAGTATGTACATGCTGGCCCTGGCCTCTGGCACACCCTCGGCGCTGCTCGATTGGAACAATAACTACGGCAGCGATCCCAACAAGTGCGTCTGCTTTCACTGCTCCAACCTGCCCAAGCACTTCTTCAAGGAAGTGAAGATGGACTTCCAGCAGATCATCGCCGGCACGGTGGGCAAGGAGAACACCTTTGGCACCTGCGAGGGTAAAGTCAAGGCTGGCGAGATGTGCTTCGCGCGCTACTCCACCGATGATCGCCGCGGCGTGATTCGCGGATACACGGGCGCGGGCCGGTTCACCGACGATCCGCTCACGACCTTCGGCGGCGCCGGCGTGGCCGAGATTCCGCAACTGCAAAAGCTGCTGAGGTTCATTTGCCGCGAGGGCTTCGAGCACCACGTGGCCGCCAACTTCAGCGACGTGTCCAAGGCGGTGCACGAAGCGGCACGCTACCTCGGTTGGGAGAGCCATTATCATCCGGCGCTGGAAGACTGAGAGACAAGGGATCAGGTTTCAGTGGTCAGGGATCAGCCGTTGGGAAGAGGCGACTTCATGGTGAAGTCTTTCAGGGACTTACTGGCGTGGCAGAGGGCGATTGAGTTATCCGTTTCCATTTATCGTCTAACGCAGGGCTTTCCACGCGAAGAACTTTATGGACTCACCAGTCAAATGAGACCTTCGGCAGTTTCCGTGCCGAGCAATATCGCAGAAGGACATGGGCGACTGAATACGGGCGAGTACCGTCAGTTCCTGGGAATCGCCCGTGGTTCGAATTTCGAGTTGCAGACGCAAATCGAAATTGCGCGCAAGCTCGACTTTGGAAATCTAAAGACCCTCAATGACGCAGAAGGCCTGTCTCACGAAGTCGGAAAGATGATCTACGGAATCTTGGAGGGGATTAAGAACTAGGATTCGGCACAAGCGGCCTGATCCCTGACCCCTGACCCCTGATCCCTGGAGTAGCTATGAGTACGAGAATCACCAAAAGCCTGACAGTTGGCGGCAATACGTTAGTGGCGCAATCCGAGTGGAACGCAGAGCTCGACGCCAAGCACGAGAGGTTAGTGGAATGGCTGAAGGTTAATGGGCTGGCAGGAGTTCTGATCCGGCGCAACGAGAATGTAGCCTGGCTAACCGGCGGTGCAGTCGAGCTCCGGGTGCTGACGCCGTGCGAGACGGGCGTCGCGGCGCTGCTGGTGACCGCGGAAGGGAAGCGCTACTACTTCACCACGGAGAACGAAGCCCCTCGTCTCCACGACGAGGAGTTTGGCGCGCTCGACTTCGAGCCCATCCTCTTTCCCTGGTGGGCCGATGAAACCGAGGCTACGGCAGCGCGGCTTGCCGGCGGACCCCTGGGATCGGATACGCCGGGTGCGGGCATGACCGCGGTCAGCCTTGCCGCTCTGCGCGAGGGTTTGAGCGAGACGGAGATCGCGCGCTATCGCTGGCTGGGGTTGGAGACCGCTGCGGCGACCGTGGAAGCGCTGAATGAAGTCGAGCCCGGCTTGAGCGAGTACGATCTGGAGGCAATTACCGCAAACGCTCTCCTGCGCCGCGGCATTTTGCCTTCGGTCTATCTCTATGCCGTGGACGACCGCATCCTGAAATACAAGCATGCCGTTGCGCGCGGCAAGCGGTTGAAGCATTACGGGATGTTGAATTTGTGTTCGAGAAAATGGGGACTGGCCATTTCCATCACGCGGTTCATCCATTTTGGTGCGGTCCCGCCGGAGCTCGTTGCACGCTTTGAAGCCGCAGCACAGGTGAACGCCGCACTGCTGAACGCAACACGTGTGGGCGCCACTGCAGCTGAGCTATTCAACGTGGCGCAATCTGCTTATGCGGCGCACGGCTTTCCGGGCGAAGAGCGCTATCATCATCAGGGCGGAGCAACCGGCTACGGAGAGCGTGAGTGGGTGGCGACGCCTAAAGGAACGCAAGTTGTCGTCAACAATCAAGCATTCGCCTGGAACCCCAGCATTCGCGGAGGCAAGACCGAAGACACGGTTCTGCTGCGCGATGGAGCAATTGAAAACCTGACGCCGACACCGGAATTGCCGGTGATCGCGACTGATTCCGTGGAAGGCAGTGCGTATGCCGCCGCTGGCGTACTTGTGAAGTAAGCGTAAATGCAATCGCGTGCTGCCCAGCGATACCGGGTTGACCTTCCAGGACTGCGCAGGATCAGAAGGCGTGCAGTAATACTGTTGCATGCAGAAAACAGGTTGACTCACGTGCTGACTTGCTAAGTCGTTTCGGCAGGAGTTATGGTTAACCGCGCAGTCAGCACGACGATCGCGGCCCAAAGGCAATCGGCACTAAGCAGGTGCGCGACCTGGAGCCACAAGGGAGCAAGCAAGACGACGTCGAGCACACCAAGCGTATAAACAGCGGCGAGCAGCAACAATACCAGCGCGGAAAGACGACGGTTATCCCAGTGGCTGCCGCTCCGGGCGGCGCGCACAAGAATCCAAATAAGAAAGATGCTGGAAAGGAACGCAATGGTTGGATGGGTCCAGCGCCAGCGGACGAGCCAGCCGCTGGTGGCGGAGAAATCCTGGGCCAGCGCATTCCCCAGCGAAGTGGCCGGGAACAGCGTATCGCCCAGCGCGGCCAGCGATCCGGTAACGCCTACAATCATGACCGCGACGACGGCGGCAACTGCGCCGAATGGAGCCGTCAGCCGGACGGTTATGCGCAAATAGCCTATTTGGCGGCTGAGCAAATGCGCGGTGAGCGTGAGAGCGGCGAGCAACAACAGCGTGTTGGTGAGGTGGAGCGCAAGATAAGCCGGACGCAGCGGCGACTGGCTCTGGGCAGTAAGTCCGAGTTTGACCAGGAATGCGCCGAGCATCCCCTCAATGAGCGTGAAAATGACGGAAGCAGTGGCAGCCGCGCGAGCCAGATGGCCGCGCGCTGTGCCTTTCAGAGTCCAAATCAGCAGACCCACTACGACAAAACCGGAAAATCCGGTGGTGAGGCGATGGGTGAACTCGATCACGGTGCTCACACTGGGAGAGACTTGGACGACCGTGCCGTTGCAGAGCGGCCAGTGGTTGCCGCATCCGTCTCCCGAACCCGTGGCGCGCACCAATGTGCCCCAGAGAATCACGGCGATGAAGTAAATCATCACGCCCCAGGCAAAGCGGCGCAGAGCTGGCGATGGGAGGCGTTTCGTGTCGACGTGGACCGCGGCGGTAGGCATGAGGAAAACTCCGGATGGAACTCATTAGTGTAGAACAGGCGGCGGTGCGCTGTGCACAGTCGCTTGAGCGCAACTCCGCGCCAGCGTAGTCTATTTCCAGCATTGAGGAGACCATGCTGAAACGATTGGTTGCCAATTGGGTGTATGGAGGATTCCTGGCTGGCCTTCTTCTTCTCCTGATCACGCCGATTCTTGCCCGTAACTGGCCGCCAACTCTTCTGGCTACCTTCCTCTGTCTACCCGCCTACGTGGTTCACCAGTACGAAGAGCATGATAACGACCGGTTCCGCGAATTCGTTAACAAGAATTTCGGCAAGGGAAGAGAAATCCTGTCACCGATGGCAGTTTTTCTCATCAATGTACCGGGAGTCTGGGGAATCGTATCCATTTCGTTCTGGCTTGCCGCGGTGTTGAATCCCGGATTCGGTTTGATTGCGGCTTATCTGCTGCTGCTTAACGCCGTGATTCATATCGCGAGCGTAGCTATCTTGCGCGGATACAACCCCGGACTGGTCACCGCTATCGTGTTCTTTCTCCCACTGGGCGGCTATTGTGTCGCAACGATTCAACATTCAGGTTTTGGCTCGGCATGGATGCACGTGGTGGGCGCAGCGGCGGCCATCGGCATCCACGCAGCCATTGCTATCCCCGTTCTTCGCGTGGCGAGAACCGGTGCGAAGCAAGTCTAGGCCTACTCCCCCAGCAGCCGCACCACGTGGTTCACGATGATCAGGTCTTCCGCCGGCGGAATCACGCGGACCTTGACTGGCGAGTTATCTGAGGAGATGACCGCTTCACCGCGCACATTGTTGCGAGCCGGGTCGAGGACGATGCCGAGAGCGCCAAGGTCGGCGCAGATCTCGGCGCGCGAGGCTATGTCGTTTTCACCGATGCCGCCGGTAAAAACCAGCAGGTCGAGTCCACCTAACTCGGCCACATAGCTGCCGATCCACCTGGCGATGGTCCATGTGAATTTGTCCACGGCCAGGCGCGCCTTGGCGTTGCCCGCATTGATTGCTTCACGCAGATCGCGCATATCGTTGGAGAGTTCGCTCATGCCGAGCAGGCCGGCTTTCTTGCTGGCCACGGTCTCCAGTTGATCTGCCGCTTCCGTGGCGCTCTTCGCAGTTTCGGCAATCTTGCGCAGGATGAACAGCAGCACGCCGGGATCGATGTCGCCGGTGCGGGTGCCGCTGATGATGCCGCCAGTGGGCGTAAGGCCCATCGAGGTATCAAGGCATTCCCCATTGCGAATGGCGGAGATGGAAGCGCCGTTGCCGAGATGGGCTACGACCAGCT
>JBEKZG010000599.1:0-3129 GCA_049510095.1 Occallatibacter sp. | reverse complement strand
CCCAACAGCACTATCGGGAGTGGATGTGTAATTGGCGCAAATTCGGTGGTCCGCGGTGTTATTCCTCCAAATACGATCGCAGTCGGCTGTCCCGCACGGCCTGTCAAGATATTTGATTCCAACTTGAAACAATGGATCCCAGTGAAGTCCGAGAAATAGGTTCCTAATACAAGGACGGGCATCCTATCGCGGACTGTTCATGGTAGGGTAAATTAGTGTTTCGGAGCAGATACCAGCCTCCAGTCTCAACACTAGCTTTCCGGGAGCACATGTATGACATCTGGCACGTTCTTGCTTCGCTGCATCAGAAAATCGGGCACGCTGGTGCAGGGGCAACTGCGCTGCTACCAAACAGCGAAGCGGCTCCTCGAAAACAAACGGGGACTGGAGATTGGCGGCCCGAGCTATGTCTTCCGCGAGCAATGCTTTCTGCCCATCTATAGCTGCGTTCAAAGTGTCGATAACTGCGATTTCTCGTCGACAACTGTCTGGGCGGAACATTCTAACTCTTTCGTCTTCGACCCGGAAAAGGCTCCGGGAAGGAATTTCTTTTGCGATGGCTCCGATCTTGCACCCGTTGCGGATAGCAGCTATGATTTCGTCCTCTCTTCTCATAATCTCGAACACTTCGCCAATCCCGTAAAAGCTCTCAGAGAGTGGCAAAGAGTTGCAAAACCAGGCGGAATACTGGTTCTGGCTCTGCCTAACCATAAATACACTTTTGACCACCGGAGAAAGCCGACTCCGGTGAGCCACATGATGGCTGACTACGAGGCGAATATGCCGGAATCGGATCTCACGCACCTTCCGGATATTCTTGCCAACCATGATCTGAAACTTGATCCGGATGCGGGCACATCGGAACAATTTCGGGCGCGCTCCCTTGCAAATTTCGAAAATCGCTGCCTGCATCATCACGTCTTCGATGTGTGCAACACCCGCGAACTGCTTACGGCGCAAGGTATGAATGTTCTGTCGGTTGAGACCGCATGGCCGCTTCACATTTTCGCTATAGCAAAGATGTCTTGAACAGTGGGTTTGGCTGGAGGTAATACCGAGTGTACAAACGGGCCGAGCCTCCGTCCAGCAATTGTGAAAGTGGGATCAACACCTTTCTTCATATATTATGGACAGGGCGGATATAACCAGTGAGAGGGCGTGTAAGTGTCAATTGCCGCAGTAGTGGTCACATACAACCGGAAATCACTTCTCATGAATTGCCTGGCCGCTCTGCTGGATCAAAGCCGGAAGCCTGACGTTATTTACATCATTGACAATGCCAGCACCGATGGAACCAGCGAGATGCTTCATGATCGCGGCTATATCGACCATCCCAGGATCCATTACAAGCGCATGCCCGAGAATCTTGGGGGGGCCGGCGGTTTCAGCAAAGGGATGGAGTATGCCTTCAAGAGTGGCTTCGACTATTTGTGGATCATGGATGACGATGTAGAGCCCAAGCTCGATGCATTGGAGCGCATGGTCCCGTTTCTGGGGCACGAGGACATCAGCGCCCTTGCAAATCTTAAAGTTGACACGGATGGGAGTGTTCAATACTTTCACCTGGGAACGATTACGTGGAACCCTTTACGTGATCTGGTGAAACCGATCTCACCGGGCGATTTCGAGAACAAACAGTCGGTCGATATTCAGTTTTCTTCGTTTGTGGGACTGCTTGTAAGCAGCCGGGCCATCGAGCGGATAGGCATGCCTCGCTCAGACTTCTACATCCACTGCGATGATTTCGAATACTGTATCCGGCTTCTTGAGGCTGGCAAAATCCTGCTCGTGCCAAGTAGTGTGATTATCCATAATTCTCCTCGTGTGTTCCCGGTCAGAAAGCGCTTCCTGATGCTTACGGGCGCTCCCGATACACTGCGAGCCAGTTGCATGAAATATTACGGACGTAGAAACTGCACATGGACGGTGAAAAAGCACGCCGGCTGCGGGTGGCCGTGGGCGGTGATTTGGGCTGGAATGCACGTTGCGAAGTACGTTCTGAAAGCAACTCTCTTCGAGCGAGACCATTATTGGACACGCTTGCATGTCGTTTTCCGCGCGTACTGGGATGGACTGACGGATCGCTTTGATAACGACTTTCCGCATCGCGTGTTGGCAGAAAAACAAGATAAACAAGTCTAGGCGCATGAACTGAGCCAGTCGCGGAGAACCGGATACCTAGATCGTTGCAGAAATTATTCTTCCCTTGTTGACTCGGAAAAAACTGTCGAAGTTACAGGATCGCTTCAAACCACATGTTCTACATCGGGAGCGCCCGAGCCTCGCTAGCCTTACGCATCGCTTCCAGTTACTTCCGACCGAACAGGCCTTGCTTAAGGGCCGCAAGCTTGGCGGACTTTTCACCGTCCTGAGTCACGCTTGTCCAGGCATTCCTTGCAAGAACCAAAGCACAGGAGAGCACAAAGCCCATCACAAAAAATAGAAGAAGAATAACGAAGCGATGCGGTCCGCTCTTCTTATCAGGTGGAGTAGCTCTGTCCGCTACCTGGATGATAACTCCTTGCCGGGCTTCATCGAGCTTGGCAACCTCAAACTGTTTGGCGATCAGGTCATAAAGAGTCTCATTGAACTTCATTTCCCGATAGCTCTTGATGTACTCCATACTGGCCTCTGGGGCCTTGCCCTTAGGTACCACCAAGGGATCGAGATCCTGCTCGCTCCCGCCGAGCTTTGCCAGCTGCGCCTGCAGTTCTGCTAACTGCCGGTGTGCCGTTACCATCTCCGGATTGTTGTCCGTGGCATACGAGCTCAGACCTTGAATCTGTACCTGCTTCGCGGTGACCTGCGCGCGCAGCATGGCTGCGGACTCAATAAGAGACTTCGCCTGGCTGTCGATCTCAAGTACCCCGGTGGTCTGCTGGGTATGCTTCATCGCATCTTCGGCGCTAGCCAGATTCCCTGCGGCATCAGAGAGTTGCTGCTGGAAGAATAGTCTCCGCTGTGAAGCTTCGGTGATGGCCAGACTTGAGGAAAGTTTATGAAACTCTTCTACATATCCGTTCGCGATATCGGCGGCCATCTTCGGATCGGTATCGCGAACGGCAATGCGAAGCAACCCGTCCTTTATGCCTGCGCTGACTGAAGCGCGTTTTTCAAAGTTCCCGCGCG
>JBEKZG010000598.1:0-4903 GCA_049510095.1 Occallatibacter sp. | reverse complement strand
ACTGGGCTGTTACTTCTGCCCGGAGGGATCGACGCGCACACGCATCTCGACATGCCCTTCGGCGGAAGCAAGTCTGCCGATGATTTTGAAACAGGCACGCGGGCGGCTGCTATCGGCGGCACGACAACGATTGTGGATTTTGCAATTCAGGCGCGTGGGACCAGGATGCGCACCGCGCTCGATACCTGGTGGAAGAAGGCTGAAGGCAAGGCCTGCATCGATTACGGCCTGCACATGATCGTTACCGACCTGCCTGACGCGGGCCTAGAGGACATGGACGATATGGTGCGCGAAGGAGTAGCCAGTTTCAAGCTGTTCATGGCCTATCCCAACGTGCTGATGGTTGACGATGCCACCATCTTCAAGGCGCTGCGCCAGACTGCGAAGAACGGCGCGCTGATCTGCATGCACGCGGAGAATGGCTCGGTCATCGATGTCCTTGTGCAGCAAGCATTGGCCGAAGGCAAGACCGCGCCGATCTATCACGCGCTAACACGGCCCACGCGAGCCGAGGCGGAAGCGGTACATCGCGCGATCGCCATGGCGGAGATTGCCGGCGTGCCGGTGTACATTGTGCATCTGTCCAGCGAGGACGCGCTTAACCAGGTCCGCGAGGCGCGGGACCGTGGCCTGCCTGCCTTTGCGGAGACGTGCCCGCAATATCTTCTGCTCTCGCTGGAAGACGTGCAGGACAAGGGTTGGGAGGGCGCGAAGTATGTCTTCACGCCGCCACTGCGCGAGAAGAAAAACCAGCCGAAGTTATGGGAAGGGTTGCGCAAGGATAACCTTCAGGTTGTTTCCACCGATCATTGCCCGTTTTGTTTTGAGGATCAGAAGGCGCTGGGCAAAGACGATTTCACCAAGATTCCCAACGGCGGCCCAGGCATTGAAAACCGTTTACAGCTGTTGCACCATCATGGCGTGGGACTCGGCAATCTGTCGCTCAATCGATTCGTTGAGTTGGTTTCCACTGCGCCCGCACGCATCTTTGGGATGTATCCGAAGAAGGGCGTTCTTGCGCCGGGCAGCGATGCCGATATTGTTCTCTGGGATCCCGTGGCCGCGCACACTATCAGCGCTGCGACGCACCACATGCGCGTAGATTACTCGATGTTTGAAGGTTTTCATGTCCGCGGCAACGCCCGCGATGTCTATTCGCGCGGCGAGCTGATTGTGTCAGAGGGCAAGTTCATCGGAACGCCGGGCCGTGGCCAGTATCTGCGCCGCGAAGCCCGCGGCGGAGCATGGAAATAGATCGAAATCGGAGGAATTCTAAGAAAAGTAGAGGAGGATCTTTGAGTACCATTGACCCATCCCTATCCAACCGGGATCTGGCCCCCACCACGCTTGCACAGCGCACGTGGACAACCTATAACTACATTGCTTTGTGGTTTTCCATGTCCATGGAAATCACCACTTATAAGTTAGCCTCATCACTAATCGCCAAAGGCATGGATTGGAAGCAGGCGCTCGGCACGGTGCTGCTCGGCAATCTTATCGTTCTTATTCCCATGCTGCTCAACGCACATGCAGGCACAAAGTATGGCATTCCGTTTCCAGTCTTTATTCGCGCGCCCTTTGGTGTTCGCGGCGCAAATCTGCCCGCTATTCTGCGCGCGATTGTGGCTTGCGGATGGTTTGGGATTCAATCGTGGATCGGAGGGACGGCTATCCATTCCATGCTGCTCGTCATCTGGCCTTCCCTTGTGGGCAACGACGGCGTCTTATGGGCTTGCTTTCTCGGCTTCTGGCTGTTGAACATGGCGATTGTCTGGCGGGGAGTCGAATCGATTCGTCATCTGCAAGCCTTCGGCGCTCCGTTCATGTTCGTTATGGCCGCGGCTCTCATTGTCTGGATGCGGATGCGCGCGGGCAGTTTTGGGTCGATGCTTTCCACTCCCAGCCAGTTTCACTCCACAGGCGCGTTTCTCGATGTCTTTTTCCCGTCGCTGACGGCCATGGTCGGCTATTGGGCAACGCTCGCGCTCAATATTCCCGACTTCACGCGCTTCTCCAAATCCCAGTCCGCGCAGGCGTGGGGCCAGGCCTTCGGTTTGCCCGTGGCCATGACGTTATACACATTTGTCGGCATCGCCGTCACTTCGGCCTCGGCTGTTCTCTTCGGTCATCCGATCTGGGATCCTATCGAACTGCTCGGCGCTTTCCATCAGCCTGTCGTGGCGTTTGTCGCTCTGATCGCGATTCTGGTATCGACGCTCAGCGTCAACATCGGCGCCAACGTTGTTGCACCCTCCAATGACTTCTCGAACCTTTATCCGCGCCTCATCAGCTTCCGCACAGGCGGAATGATCACCGGATTCCTGGGATTGGCCATGTGCCCGTGGAAGTTATTGGCCACACCGGACAGTTACATATTTGGCTGGCTTGTGGGTTACTCCGGGCTTATGGGACCCATTGCCGGAATCATGGTCTCCGACTACTTCCTGGTTCGGCACACAGAGCTGGATGTGAACTCGCTTTACCATCGCGAAGGTGCGTATCACTACACCAAGGGCATCAATCCCCGCGCCGTCATTGCGTTGGTTCTCGGTATCGCGGTAGCGCTGATTGGCCTGGCCGTAAAAGAGCTTCACTATCTTTACGATTACGCGTGGTTCGTTGGTTTCTTCATGGCAGGCCTGATCTACGTATTGTTGATGAAACTACCAGCTACCGCACCCAGCCTGCCGCTCGTTCTTGAAGAGGCAGGTATCAAGTAGCTTGTGGAACCGGCTCCTGAGCAGGCTCGGGCTGTGGGAGCCGGCGCACCCTCAGATTGTCTACCGCGTACTGGATGAATCGCGGTTCGAAGTGCGCGGGATCGCCCATGAACCTGCAGGTTGCCACCACTTGGTCGATGATGAACCTGGCCATGTAATTCGCCAGTTCCATTCCCTTGTCCTTTATGATTTTCTCCACGATTGAGTCGAATCCGGGCTCCGAGAACGGCAATGACTGCCTTTCGCACTCGTTCTGGAAGATGCGTCTAAAGACTTCCAGCTTGGGGCCCGCAACTTCGATCTTGTAAGGAAGGCGGCGCAGGAATGCAGGGTCCATCAGTTCCTCGGGCTCGAGGTTGGTTGAGAAGATGATTAATTCCTCGAAAGGTACGGTGAAGCTCTTGCCCGTATGCAGTTTCAGATAGTCAAACCGGCTCTCCAGCGGGACGATCCAGCGGTTGAGCAGATTCTTTGGGGATACCAACTGGCGGCCAAAGTCATCGATGACAAAACAGCCTCCCAGTGCTTTCACGTGGAGAGGCGCCTCGTAGAAATTCGCTGAGGCATCGTAGCGCAAGTCCAGCATCTCCAGGGTCAATTCACCTCCGGTGACGATGAAGGGCCGTTTACAGGGAACCCAGCGCGCGTCATATTCGCCTGTCCGGATGAAGGACATAAGGCTGTCGTCGGCTGCGGGTCCGGAATTCAGCTCGGTATGAATGCTGGGATCGAAAACGCGCATGATCTGCCCTTCGACAATGACCGCGTAAGGGATGTAAATCACGTCAGTGAATGCGTTGGAAAAGCTAAGGGCGACCGAAGTTTTGCCGTTGCCGGGAGGGCCGTAAAGAAGAATGGCCCTGCCTGAATTCAATGCCGGTCCCACGCTTTCCACCATGCTGTCTTCCACCGTCAGATACCCGAGACCGCCGCGAATGCGGTCAAAGGTGATGGTTTCATTGGTGACTTTCTGCAGGTTGACCTGGTCGGAGAATTCTTCAATGGTGACGGGGGCGGGACCTGTGTAGCGCAGTTGCTTTATAGCTTCCTGCGCCCAACGTTGGCCTAAATCGGTGAAGGTGAATTTTGCGTCGAGCAGATTGTCCGACTCGCGCGATCCCAGAGTATGGAGAAGCTTGCGGTCAACCGCCATCTGGATAAGGTCTGTCACGATGTTATACGGGAGCTTGATCGCCTCAATGAATTGACGGACTGATTCCAGGTGATCGACGTACATCATCCTCATCAAGAGACTCAGGAGATCGATTGGATCGATTTTGGTCGCCGCTATATCAGACGGCTCCGTCGGCATTCGATGGATGAAGGCTTCCAGTTTCGCCTCGGTGATGGCGCCGATGGAAACAAGAAGCCTGCCCAGTCGCCCCCCCTTTTCAGCCTGAATCGCCAGCGCCGCGGCCAGATCCTCTGGCGTGACCATCTTTGCCTGGATTAACAGATCACCCAAACGCATTCGCTTTTTGATAACAGCCTCCCGATGACAAGGAATCGAGGAACCACGCGGTAGGGCGCGGCCACGTTGTGGACTCTCCGGATTCCTGAATCCACTCAGCGTATCAAATTCCTCCGGGTTGCAGGCAAACTTTTAGAGAGAGTGCGATCGGACCGGGTTGGAGAGAGCCCGCTGGGTCGGGACTCGTAGAGGCAGAAGCCTGCCTGGTCGTTCTGGAGAAGGGTTGTGTCGGGTCCAGACTTAGATATGACATGGCACGCACCCCGGCCGCTCGCGCGCCGGAGAACCGGAATTTGGGCGCTTGCTGAAAAAGCGCCATAATCCGCGGGAAATCGAAGCGACAATTAATCTGGCCGTAACTTCAAACTGCGAATACGATGAGATCAATTGCATCAAGAGGTCTGTCGCGTTTCCATCATAGGATTCCCTGTTGTCTTTGTATACTCAACAACTTCGGTATTGTGATTGAAAATGGCGCGGTGTTTTTGCCGCGGTTCCTCGAACGGAAGCACTGGAAATTCAATCTCATCCTCTGCCGAGACCGCTCTGGATATACCCCTTCACGGGTGAGTGTGCCTGAGGATGGAGTGTCTCACTCCGCAGGATAGAACAAACTTAATGGAGCCTTTGTGTTTGAAACGAATCGGTCAGCCTTCTCTGAAAACGGTATAGCGGCGCTGGGTCACATTGCCTTTGCGCCGGCGATCTTGTT
>JBEKZG010000597.1:0-3158 GCA_049510095.1 Occallatibacter sp. | reverse complement strand
GAAACATCGCGGAAGTGGCGACGGCCGTGGCCAGCGGCGATCTTTCACGCAAGATCACGGTGGACGTACGTGGCGAAATCTTGCAGTTGAAGGAAGCCATCAACACGATGGTCGACCAACTCCGCTCGTTCGCATCGGAAGTAACGCGCGTGGCGCGCGAAGTGGGCACCGATGGAAAACTGGGCGGGCAGGCAGTTGTGCCTGGCGTGGCGGGGACCTGGAAGGACCTCACCGACTCAGTGAACGCAATGGCCGGCAACCTGACGGCCCAGGTGAGAAACATCGCGGAAGTTACTACGGCTGTGGCCCGCGGCGATCTTTCGCGCAAGATCACGGTGGACGTAAAGGGCGAGATTCTCGAATTGAAAGACACCATCAACACGATGGTGGACCAGTTGAACGCCTTTGCCGGCGAAGTAACGCGGGTGGCACGCGAAGTGGGTACCGAAGGAAAGCTTGGAGGCCAGGCAAATGTTCCCGGCGTTGCGGGAACCTGGAAAGACCTCACCGACAACGTTAACTTCATGGCCGGCAATTTGACTGGCCAGGTACGCAATATCGCTGAAGTAGCAACGGCTATCGCGAATGGCGATCTTTCACGCAAGATTACGGTGGATGTACGCGGCGAAATTCTGCAGCTTAAAGAAACGCTGAATACAATGGTGGACCAGCTCAATCGGTTCGCCGGTGAGGTGACACGTGTAGCACGCGAAGTTGGAACGGAAGGCCGTCTGGGCGGACAGGCCAACGTGCCGGGCGTGGCTGGCACGTGGAAGGATCTTACCGACTCCGTGAATTCCATGGCCGGAAACTTGACGGCACAGGTGCGCAACATCGCAGAAGTTACAACAGCCGTGGCCAGGGGCGATCTGTCACGCAAGATCACAGTCGATGTGAAGGGCGAAATTCTGGAACTGAAGAACACCATCAATACGATGGTGGACCAGTTGAACGCGTTTGCCGGTGAGGTAACGCGTGTAGCACGCGAAGTGGGAACGGACGGCAAGCTGGGCGGCCAGGCGCAGGTATCAGGCGTGGCTGGAACCTGGAAGGACCTGACAGACAACGTCAACTTCATGGCCAGCAACCTGACCGGCCAAGTGAGGAACATCGCTGAAGTGGCGACGGCCGTAGCCCGCGGTGATCTGTCCCGCAAAATCACGGTAGACGTGAAGGGCGAGATTCTTGAGTTGAAAGACACCATCAACACGATGGTGGATCAGCTCAATGCCTTTGCCGCCGAAGTTACGCGCGTGGCCCGCGAAGTGGGCACCGACGGCAAACTGGGAGGGCAGGCACAAGTACCTGGCGTGGCGGGAACATGGAAGGATCTAACTGACTCAGTGAACTCGATGGCCAGCAATTTGACGGGCCAGGTGAGAAACATCGCCGAGGTCTCGACCGCGATTGCGACCGGCGACCTCTCGAAGAAAATCACGGTGAACGTCAGCGGCGAGATTCTGCTGCTGAAGGAAACCATCAATACGATGGTGGATCAGCTCAACCGGTTCGCCGGTGAAGTAACGCGCGTGGCCCGCGAAGTGGGAACGGAGGGCCGACTGGGAGGCCAGGCCAATGTGCCCAGTGTCGCTGGAACGTGGAAGGATCTTACCGACTCCGTGAATTCGATGGCCGGCAATCTCACGGCTCAGGTCAGAAACATTGCGGAAGTCACCACCGCCGTGGCCAGAGGCGATCTCTCGCGCAAAATAACGGTGGACGTGAAGGGCGAAATTCTCGAACTGAAGAACACCATTAATACAATGGTCGACCAGTTAAACGCATTCGCCGGCGAAGTCACCCGCGTGGCGCGCGAAGTTGGTACCGACGGAAAGCTCGGCGGCCAGGCCCAGGTGCCCGGTGTGGCGGGAACGTGGAAGGATCTTACCGACTCGGTCAATTTCATGGCCGGCAACTTGACGGCGCAGGTGAGAAACATTGCCGAAGTGGCCACGGCCATCGCCAACGGTGACCTTTCGCGCAAGATCACAGTGGATGTCCACGGCGAAATTCTTCAGCTCAAAGAGACACTGAACACCATGGTCGAGCAACTCCGCTCGTTTGCCGCCGAAGTAACCCGAGTGGCGCGCGAAGTGGGATCGGAGGGCCGCCTCGGCGGACAGGCCAATGTACCCGGAGTGGCGGGCACCTGGAAGGATTTGACCGACTCAGTAAACGCAATGGCAGGCAACCTTACAGCCCAGGTAAGAAACATCGCGCAAGTTACCACGGCTGTAGCTCGCGGCGATCTCTCGCGCAAGATCACCGTGGATGTGAAGGGCGAAATTCTCGAACTGAAAGACACCATCAACACCATGGTGGATCAGCTCAACGCCTTCGCCGCTGAAGTTACGCGCGTGGCCCGTGAAGTAGGCACAGACGGAAAGCTGGGCGGCCAGGCCGTTGTTCCAGGCGTGGCCGGCACCTGGAAGGAGCTTACGGACAACGTCAATGTCATGGCCGGCAATTTGACGGAACAAGTCCGCGGCATTGTGAAAGTGGTCACGGCGGTCGCCAACGGCGCCCTTACTCAAAAGCTCACCGTCAATGCCAAGGGCGAAGTCGCCGCTCTTGCGGAAACCATCAATAATATGACGGACACGCTGGCGACCTTCGCAGACCAGGTTACGACAGTGGCCCGCGAGGTTGGCGTTGAAGGACGTCTCGGCGGGCAAGCCAATGTGCCGGGAGCTGCGGGCACATGGAAGGATCTTACAGGCAACGTCAATCTTCTGGCCGATAACCTGACCAATCAGGTGCGAGCCATTGCCGAAGTTGCGACAGCAGTCACTAAAGGCGATCTCACGCGTTCCATCCAGGTGGAAGCGCGAGGCGAAGTTGCGGAGTTGAAAGACAACATCAACACGATGATTGATAATCTGCGGCTGACCACGGATCGCAACACCGAGCAGGATTGGCTCAAGACCAACCTCGCCCGGTTCACCGGCATGTTGCAGGGTCAGCGCGATCTCGGTGCGGTGGGCAGAATGCTTCTGTCGGAATTGGCGCCGTTGGTCAACGCGCAACAGGGCGTGATTTATCAGATGGCGAGCGAGTCGACGGCGGTCGATGGCTCGTTGATGCTTCTGTCCACGTTCGCCGACTCGCCTGAAGGCAGCAGCAGGGAGATGAGATTAGGGGAAGGCCTGATTGGCCAG
>JBEKZG010000596.1:0-3187 GCA_049510095.1 Occallatibacter sp. | reverse complement strand
CCTCTCTACAGCTTCCACCGGTAATACCGGCCCCCTGTCTCCATGCCCGCTAGCGATGGCAGTGGCCGAACAAACCTGCTTCGCCGTCCACTCACTGAAACCGATGGCCCGGAGTTTGCCCACCTTCACGGCGCGATCCAACGCCCTGAAGCGTTACTTCCAGAGGAGCGCCAACTCAAACCGATGGCACTGATAGAGGTCAATCACATCCACGCCCAAACGGTCCAGCGACCGATCTAACCCCATTTCAATCTGCGTCGCGGAGAGGCCGTGGCCTCGCCCATCGCCAACCGGGAAATAGAGCTTTGTCGCGATCTGAGACCTATTGCACGGATAGAAACGCAGCGCGTCGCCCAGTACCCGCTCCCCCTCGAACAGCGTATGCCATGATCCAAAGCTGCATGGGATGCAGCGAATTGCCTCATCCCGCTCGATTGCCCAAGCTACGGTGAGCCAAGTAACCCGGATATCTCAGAGGAACCTTGGCCCAAACGACGACATCGCATTCTCTTTGATCTTTCCAATTCATCCTATTGGTGATTGAAAACTTCTGGTCGACTAATCAAGCTGCTCCAAACCTGCACCTTGGATCGACTGCGCAACACTCACCCCCTCCTATGGCGGTGCGGCCTCACGGATTGTAGATCGGAGTTTGTCCCTTCGCTGCGGATGACGGCGGTGGAATAACCTCATCTCCTTTCTGGATCAGAATATTGTCGTAGTAGGGCGTGCTCAGGGTTTTGTCGTCGCCGCCGGCCATCAGCCCGGCCATGCCCGTCGTGTAGAGATTATCCGATGCGGTCAGGACCTGCTTCCCATCCACCACCCCCGCGATAGCGGAGCCATTAAAAACGAGCTTGAGCCTATGCCATGTATCGGCATGGATGCCAACTAAATGCACGGAGTCCAAGACCCGCTCGCCGCCTTGGTTGGCAATCCTCTGCCCATGGGCCAGTGCCTGCTGCTCCGCGTCGCCTGCCGCCCCATCCTTGTTCTCCTTCCCGCGTATGACGATCAGGCGGCACAACCCCTCATCGCTCAACTCCAGGAGGTAACCCTTCGGCACCGTGCCGTAACCACTGCCCACGTCACTGATGCGTCCCAGCACTCCAGCGGAATCCCCGGCCTTGAGATAGATGTCCGAACTGATCGCGTAATCCTGCCAGTGATCGTCGCCGAGAATGGTGTAGGGTTTCCACTCCGGAGCCCATGCGTTCGGCGGTCGGCTAACCGTTTGATGCAGACATTTCCCGCCATGTTCCGGGCAGTCCGCGATCTCAAACGCCTCGTCGATATCCGCCGTATAGCGGGGCAGGTAGCCATAATCCTGCGGCGCGGTATAACTCTCAAATGTTTCGTAGTACGGAATCGGGAAAGGTCTGTCTACCGGTACGTCCGCAAAACTCCCCTTCTGCTGGCCGCCGGTCGTGGAAATTGAATAGATCGACTCCGGATCCACTGTGACTGTAAAAGCGCCATCGACCGGCTCAATCGCCGCCTGCTCGACGAATTGATCCTTCACGTTGCTGCGCCAGACGTTAAGTTTATTCTGTGACAATCCTCCGTCTAGTTGGAAGCGAATCTGCTGCGGTTCCTTCGCATTCTTGCTCTCCACAATAATGCTGTAATCGTTCCCCGGCGACTTTAGCGCAACGAATGAGCCCCCACCGGTTAATTCGCCATATCCCCCGTCCAGATAATGCCAGCCGGGCTCGACGAACTGACCGTAATGCGCATAGCCCCACAGGGCTTCGCGTACGGTATAACTGCCGCTCCAGGGTGAGCGAGCCAGCACGGCGGCGGGCGTCTCCGAATACGGTTCCATTGGATATACCCCGGCGATGTCGTACCAATTCACAATCAGCGTGGCGCCGCAACGGATGAAATTCAGGTTGAAAGCCTGGACAATGCTGATCTCTGCATCGAACCCCGTCTTGTAGACGTGCTCCTCACTGTTCCACACGGGCTTGTGCAACTCGTCGGCCCAGTGACGGAGCTCGCCAGCATTTGTCGGCGGTGTATCGATCAACGTGTGCGCACTCAGAATGTCAAGCGCGTCGCGCTTTGCCGGACTTTCGAGCATCTCTTGGACAAATCCGAGTTTATCCGGCGGCCAATTATCGAATCCCTGTACCTTCACCTTCTCGAAACCTTTGGCATTCAATGTTTTTCGTAGCATCCTTGCCAAGTCGAAGCTCATACCTCTCTCATTCCGCACCCCGATCGAGTTCACCTCGAGCCCGTAGTCCTTCCTCAAACCTTCCAGCCATTTCAAATCGTAGTCAGCAGCGTCCTGCGACCAGAAGTTTCCATTCCCAACCCATCCGGGCGCGCTCCATGGCGTCGCGATGAGCGTCAGTTTCGGATTGCGCGCCCTCGCCTCTTTGAGAATCCACCACATGTACCCGCGGTGGTAATTGAGATCGTCTCGCGTATGCATATGGCTGGGCATCGAGCCTTGGGTCGAGTTGCCATCCCCGGGAATTTCGACCAGAAGCGCGCCCACTGAAGCGCCAAACTTCGGCTTGTAGAGCAAATCCAGGATCTGGCTGCGTTGCGGCTCGGGGTAATCCTTCAACAGGACAGATGTCGCGCCGCCACCGTTGACCACTCCAATTCCATCAAAGCGGCTCCCAACTGCGTCTCCTCGGAGCACGACGAGCTGAACAGCGGGATAACCTGGGGCAGCTTGCGCGGGCGCAGCGCACGGCGAGCCCAGAATCAACAAACCAAAAGCAATAGTCAAGGCAAACAACGCCGTCGCCCGACCTGCAAGCCGATGTCCCGTTACAATTGAAAAAAACAATTCGGATCTACACGAACCATGATCTTCCATGAAGCCTCCGCAATGAAACGTATGTCCGGGACGTTTGCTATAGAATGCTATAGAAACAGTCTACTTCGTTAAGCATGCGGGCATCTTGCAAAACGCGGGAAGTTGATACTCTTAGTCAGGATCGGGAGTTTGTGTAAACATTGTGGGCCAAGCAGCCATTAACCGGCACAACGCCACATCTACTTCTACTTAGCCGTGATTCGAGGCAGAGAAACAACAACTCTTTCACTGGGCAAACTCCGGGCCATCGGTTTCAGTGAGTGGACGGCGAAGCAGGTTTGTTCGGCCACTGCCATCGCTAGCGGGCATGGAGACAGGGGGCCGGTATTACCGGTGGAAGCTGTAGAGAGG
>JBEKZG010000595.1:0-2772 GCA_049510095.1 Occallatibacter sp. | reverse complement strand
CAACTGCCGCGCCGACTGGCACATATGCGTGGCCGCAAGTGAACCAATCGCCGTTCTTGTTCAACACAGTGCGCCGCATGACGGACACCAACCTGACTATCCTGCCGCTCGCGAAGGTGACGTTTCGCGCGGGCTACTCGCAGAATATCTTTCAGGGACCGAGTCTGACGCCGAGCGGGTATCAGATAGGCGGATCCGACGATATCCTGCTTCAGGAATTTCAGCGCAACAGCTCCGACGATTTCACCGGTGGGGTCGATTGGAAGCCCGTTCAAGGCACCAAGCTCACCTTCGAGGAACAGATCGACCACTACAAGGCCGACTCCTACTTCACATTGGATCCCAGCTACCTCAACGTTCAAGAGGCGGACGGAACCCCCGTTGCTCTCTTTGCAAATTACGACGCTCTCACGCCTTACGCCAGCAGTGCCTGCAATGCAAACAGTATAGGAACTACCCCGATGTTGTCGGCACCGCAGACGGCCGGCGGCCTGCCAGTCATTAATCCGGCATGCGCCGTGATTACCAGCTATCAGCGGACGCAGCCGACCCGCATTCTTTATCCGACGGAGATCTTCCGGCTGCAAAGTTCCACCATTAAGTCCGTCTCGATGAATGGCGATCTTCGCTACACCTCCGCCAACATGAACATGCCCAACTACTACGACAGCTTCCAGGGCCTGACCAAAACGACCCGTTCAATTGTGTACGAGGGCAACGCGACAGCAAAGCGCCAGGTGATGGCCGCCGACTACGGCATCGTGTGGCAGGCGATGAAAGCTTTCAGTCTCGAAGATCAGATCAGCTTCTCGAACGTCCATCAGCCCGGTACCGCTGTGATGACGAGCGGAACTACCCTGTCGACACCGGCGACCGCGGGCAATGAAACCATCACCTACGCAGGCGCGCTGACCACGACCAACGCCGCCGCCGGCGCCTCCACGTTTGAGGGCAGTCCGGCAATCGGTGTGAACACGCCAGCCTACTTCGGCCAGCGGTTCCTGACCAATAATCTGACTGGAACGTGGGACGCGTCCTCGCGCGTCACGCTCTCGCTTACCTATCGTTACCAGACGCACATGATTGCGGAAAATGCGTACGCTGCCGCTACCGCGACTGTTCCTGTCGATCCCGGCGGCAATCCCGGCAACGTTCCATTACCCGTGAACGCGACCAATAACGGAACCGTAACGATCGACCAAAACGGTGGGATTCTGACCGTAGCTGCTCGTCCGGCCGCTAACTGGAACATCAACGGCAGCGTTGAGATGCTTTATAACGACAACGCCTTTACTCCAATGACCCCGCGGCAGACCAGGCAGTACCGGGTGCATACAATGTACAAGCCCAAGCCCTGGGCGGTGGTTTCGGGTTCGTTCAACGACGTGGAACACCACAACAACACGAACAACGATCAGGCCGCCGTGACCGCGAACGACGTTGCCTATGCCGGCCCGCTCGATCACGTGGACTACAGCCGCGTCCTGGGCTTGGGAGCGCAGCTTTTCCCGAACGACCACTACGGCATCGATTTCGACTATGCCTTCAGTGACGTGTACATGGCGGACAACATCTGCTATTTGGGCGGTGGTTCTGCTGCTTTGCCTGTTGTCGCATCGACTCCCAGCGGCACCAGCTGCCCGGCGACGGCCGCGGGCAGGTCTGGTTACGACTTCGGGCCTGTCCTGAACTTCGAGCATGCTCCCACGCAATTCGGGTCCGCTGCCTTCACCGTATCGCCGGCTAAGACCGTCAAGTCCAACATTGGCTACAGGATCAGTTCGGTGAACGGCACCCGCTTCTATAACGATCCTCGCGATGTTGCGGGTTCCCTGGTGTCCACATATCAGTCACCCTTTGTGAATTTTGCATGGACGGCTCGCCCCGGATTGACGTGGAAGGCTGAGTACAACTTCTACGGCTACGGCGAAGGCGGGCCTTCGGGTGCGGCGCTGTGCGGCTTGACAAACCCCACGCCTACGGCTCCCACAGCCCCCGTGGCCTGTTCTTCAGTGCCTTACCAGACCGGCATGAATATATCGCCGGCCGGCGAGACCGCGCCGCGCAATTTTCATGCGAACAATCTCACCCTTGGCGTGCATTATGAGTTTTGATCCGGGTAGTTATGATTGACTCGATCTGGATCGGACCAGGCAGGAAACAGTTGTACAAGAGTAGTCTTACTGAAGCCCGGATCACGCCTCCGGTGGACTGCTTGAGTAAGTTCTTCAGGTAAGTGAGTATCCACGCGGCAGGGCCATGCAAGTACACTGGCCATGGAAATAATCAAGGAGCTGTTGCAATGACAAAAATGATTCGTTCCCAGGTGGTTCTGGCTGCTGTAGTTGCTCTCGCCAGTGCCGTGAGCTTTGCCCAATCCGGCGGTGAAGCGACTTACAAAGCCAAGTGCGCAAGCTGTCATGGCGCCGCCGGCACCCCCAGCGCGGGAATGGCCAAGATGATGGGCATCAAAGCCGTGTCCGATCCCGACATCCAGAAGCTCACCGTTGCCCAGATTTCTGCCGTGGTTAAAGATGGCAAAGGCAAGATGAAGCCAATTGCAGGGCTGACCGACCAACAGATCAAGGACGTAGCGGCGTTCTACAAGGGACTCAAGTAGCCGGTTAACGATGCGGCCGCGTCTCAAGTTGGCCAAAACAGCAAACTAAGTAGAAAGCAGTCAACAAAATCAGGCCCGCCTCAACCGGCGGGCCATCTTGAGTATGGGGGCAAGTGTGTCACTGTTACAAAAATTCCGTGAAAACTGGGTAC
>JBEKZG010000594.1:0-2671 GCA_049510095.1 Occallatibacter sp. | reverse complement strand
CTTGGCGTCAGAGTATTTTTCCCAGGAGATTTCAACGATGCCCATGTTGGTGTAGGCGTCGGCGTAGTCGGGACGGAGGGCGGCTACGCGCTCGAAGGCGTGGACGGAGGACTGATACTGCTGAGCGTCGAGGAGGGCGATGCCGAAGTTGTTCCAGCGCATCCACTCCTTGTTTTCGGTGGGATCGGGAGGGACGGGGGCGTTGTCGCCGATTTTGAAGGTCTTGGTTTCGGACGCCATGTCGATGATGGGGACGGAATAGTGCTGACCGTCTTTTTGGTCCATGGCGTAATCAATGAAGTGCTGATTGAAGCGGCGATAACGGACTGTGGCTGTGAGGGAGACTTGGCCTGTTATGTCCTTTGGCAAGCGAAAGCGGTAGCGGACTAGCTGCGAGCGGCCGGACTGGATGGTGTTGTTGTATGCGAGGACGCGGTTGTGCCAGATCTGATGGAGGTCGTTGAGTTCGCCTTTGTCATTAATGAGGCGGTTGGTGAAGGAGTGGGCGGAGGGGTCGAGGTTTCCGTCGGGCTGGATGAAGCCGGATTCGGCGATGACTTTGCCGGAAGCGTCTTTGACGCTGAAGTCGACCCAGGCTTCGTAGAAGTCGCGCTGCTCGGGGACAAAGGAGTGACCGATGCCCTTGTTCTGGATGACCACGTCAGCGATGAGAGTTTCAGCGGGGGCGAGGGAGAAGCTGGTCAGGCCGAGGGGTGCGACCAGGACTTGGTCAGACGGCGTGGCGGCTGCGCTTTCCTTTTCTAAAGCGAATATGTCGACGTTGAAGACGCCCTTGCCATCGTAGGAGTTTTTGAGGAAGTCAGCTACCCGGCGGGCCTGCTCGTCGAATTTGTAGTACTGGGGGACGAGGGTGTTGCCGGCGGGCCAGCGGTGGGAGACAAGCTTGTTGTCTTTTGCGCCGGGGTCGATGGCGCCGGCGGGAAGGGGCTCGCGGACCATGTGGCAGGTCTGGCAGGTGGAGACGGAATCTTTGCGATAGAAGGGAAGCGGGGACTGCTTGGTGAAGCTGGCGGCCTGCCACTCGTCGTATAGAGAAATCGCCCGGAGCCATTTGTAGTCGTCGAGTTGGCGCGGGATGGCGGCCTTGTGGCAGGCGGCGCAGAACTCGGCGGTTTGGAGGAGCGGGCGCATGACGGCCTTGGAGTGGCGGTCGAGGTGGGCGAGGATTTCGGCGTCGGAGACGGGGCGGGTGATGGGCGCGCCGGATTCATCGACCAGGACAGCGGGGACGCCCATGACGTAGGAGCCGGTTCCTGTGGGGTCCGTTGAGACGATGGAATGGCAGGTGGAGCAGGTGACGCCTTCCTGCTCGAAGGGGCGTTTCTTGGGCATGCCTTGCGAGAGGTCGCCGGAGAGCAGGGCGACGGGGTTGTGGCAGCCTTCGCAGTGGCGGGAATATTGGACGCCCTTCTCGTCGATGAGCATGTTGACGTTTTTGAGGTACCAGGGGGCGCGGAAGCTATTGGAATGGATGGATTCGCGCCATTGGTGATAGGCCTCCTGGTGGCAGTGGCCGCAGTATTCGGCGGTGTAGAAGCTTTTGGGGCTGACGAACTGGCCGGTGGAGGAGGTGGCGTTGGAGGGCAGGAATGGGGTCTCTTTGCCAAAGGCGTAGTTGTAACGGGAGGCTACCGAATCGTGGAACGGGGTGGTGGGGCTTGCGATTTTGACGGCTGCGCCGTAGAGGGGCTGGGAGCCTGTGGCGGCCGGGGTGGCGTTCGATGCGGCTGGGGTGGTTGTGGCGGGTGTGGCCGTGGGAGTGGCAGGGTCTGTTGCGGCTTGAGTGGCCCGGTTGGCTGTGAGGGATAGCGCAACGAGAAATGCGGGGACTAACCAGAAGCGGCGGTGGGGCACAGATTTACACATCTTGCGGCGATCTCCCAGGGAAGAGCTTGCAGACTCGCGGCGTTAGTCACAGGAATGGCCACGGGACATAAGAAAGGTAGCAGGGGGGAGGGGTGAGATGTCCTCCACCGAAAGATTGAGAGGCAGCGGGTGAGCTAGTCAGCAGGTCGGCAAGTCAGCGGGTCAGCGAGTCAGCAGATCGGCGAGCTGGCAAGTTGGCAGGGGCGCAATCGCAGCGGGTGGTTCATAGAGTGGGATGAACGGGGAAAATGCGGGGTTTAGGTGTGAGTTAGCGCACTTCTTCTTAGCCAAATGAAGGCCCAAACTGGTACGGTTGAATCTGAAGGATTCGTGTTCAACGATGGTTTCCAGTCCTTATTTTTCTCTTGCAGTTCTGTTTGTGGCCGCTCTGGTGTTTGGGCTGACCCCTCTGGCGCTGGCGTGGCTGTGGGGGAAGGCGTTTTCTCCCTGGAAGCCGAACGCGATCAAGAACGCGATATACGAGTGCGGGCTGGAATCGAAGGGTGACGCGTGGGTGCAATTCCGGTCAGCCTATTACCTTTACGGGATTATTTTCCTGATATTCGACGTGGAAGCGGTATTTCTGCTGCCGTTTGCGGTGGCGTTTACCGGGCTGGGGGTGGCGGCCTGCCTGGCGATGCTGGTGTTTGTGCTGCTGCTGATTGAAGGTCTGGCTTGGGCTTGGGCGAAGGGCGTGCTTACGTGGGTGTGAGGCTAGCTGACAGCTTACAGCTACCAGTTTTTTGCATCGGCCTGGAATGCAGTTTGAACTGTTAGCCGTCAG
>JBEKZG010000593.1:0-2904 GCA_049510095.1 Occallatibacter sp. | reverse complement strand
GCTTAGCCCACTGTGCGTCGGTCAAATCGCTCGGATACATGCGACCAACTTAACCGCAAAATCTTTCCGCGCATATTCCTTCCTCGATTCCTCCGAGAGTTTTTAAACAGATTCTAAGACTTGATTGGAATCCACTGGGCAACCTCAGTACGATGACTACTTCGGATTCCTGTTTCGGTTACCCTTTGGAAAGATCTTGGCCAGGAATCCCAGCAGGAAGATCCCTACCAGAATGGCCATGTCGGTAATCAGCACAGCATCGGTGGTCATTGGAACCTCAGTTTTCAGTTGTTAGTTCTAAGTGGTCTGTTGACGGTTTTGGGGGCGATTGCAACTATCTGTTTTCACTTACTGCTTTCAGTGGTTGGCCTTCAGAGGTGCGGATCCGCTGCCGATGGTTGTTTCCGGCAACCGATCGCTTACCGCTGACGGCTGATCGCTGTCTTCCAGCACGTCTTCCCAGCGCCGGACCCAGGCAATTCCTTTCTCGTACCGGACGACAAACACCTCTTCCTGTTTTTGAAACGGCGTGCCGTCCTCAGAGCGCGCCGGAGCGAATTTGCGCGCGCCCAGTTGCTGGTACACAATTTCTCCAATGCCCTCCGCCCGGATGGGAGCCGACACCCGGCCAACAACCCCGGCGACTTCGGTCTCCTCCGCGGTGAGTTCGCGCTCGTGCGGCAGCATCACGCGTGTCAGAAAGAGAAACACAATGGCGCCTCCCACCACGCCGCAGATGCCCGCGAGCACCAGCACAACTCCCACCACAAAGCTGCCGTAGCGTGTGAGCAGATAACCTGCCGCGCCAAACCAGCAGAGAAATACCATGATGGAAAATGCATTCCACCAAGGCACCGTCTGGGCTGCGGCGGTTGCCCCTGCACCGCTCGCCGGTGCGCCGTGCGGCACTTGCCCCGCGTGCGGCACACCATGGGGTATGTGCACGTGGGTTGGGATATGCGGGGCGTGCGGCACATGGATGTGCATTCCGATGTGCCCCATGCCACCCAGCAACGAGAGAACGCTGAGCAGCAGCCCCACGACAAAACAGACGAGATAAAACGATTCCCAGGTCATTTCTTGGCTCCCTGTCTTCGTGCGCCAGGTTGCTTTTTCGGTTGCTTGGCCTGCACTTGGTTCGGTTTGGGCGCTTTATGTTCCGCCAGGTTCGCCTTGGGTTGAAGCTTCGGGCGAAGCACCTCGGTGAGCCTGGGCGCCAGTCCGGGCGTCTCCAGAATGGCCTCAAGTAGCAGCAGGCACTCACGCGAGCGATCGTTGCGCGCGAGCGTGAGCAGTGCGTGCATCAGTTCCGGATCGCGGCTGAATCGTTCCGCGCCGTTCACCAGCCACAGATCGAGCTTGTCGTCCGTGGAGCGCAACTCGCTCTGTAACTCGGGGTGGTAGCCCTCGGGATCGTCCACCAGGTAGCCGGGATGCACCTTGAAAAACCTGGCCAGAATCTGCCGCGTCGTATTGGTCAGGTGCGGCCGCGCTCCGCTCTCAATTTGCGAGAGGTAGCTTTGGCTGAGCTTCGAGCCAGTTTCGGCTTCGATGGCCCGGACGAGCTCCTGCTGGCTCAGGTCGCGGTCAAGACCGCGCAGGCTGCCTTCCACTTCGCGCAGGTAACGGATTTTCTCGCCCAGCTTCATAAAAGCAGCTTCCAGCTGACAGCTACGGCCAACGGTTAGAGGACTTCCTCGGCGAGGTTGGCGGGCTCGCTGCAATGGTACTGCTTTCCGGCCGAACTTCCATTGCAATATGCGATATGTATATCGCAATCTGCGATAGATTGCAAGAGAAATCGGAAATCGTCTTCGTGTGCAGTGAAAAAGACCGTTCCTTGGGAAGCGGATTGGCGACGTTCCCAGCAGACATGCCTTGCAAGGGCACGACCTCAGTCGTACCGCAAACCGTTGAAAATAAATAGAAATCTAGCCACTGAGGGATGCTTATATCAGTCTCACGACCTGCGTCTTCACCGCCCGTCTTACGAACCCCAAAGGCCTTTTGTATAGCCTTCTCCAACGGAGGAAGCACGGTGGGACCTAACTACTTTTCCCAGGGAGACTTCCTCTTTAGCAAACGAGCCAACAGAGGATTGTCTGCGGGCGGAGCGTCCACCATGGCGACGAACCGACGGAATGCATCTTCACTCAGGCTGAATTGGGTCCTGTCGAGCAACACCGATTCCGCTTCCCGACAAGCCGCTTCACGGATGAAATCAGAGCGGCTCCGCCCTTGCGCCTCCGCCGCTCGATCAATCAGTGCCTTCTGGCTTGGGGTGACGCGAAGGCGGATGCTCTCCGCGCTAAACCGGCTCGATTCCGGGACCGTGGTACTCAACGTCTTTTCCTCTCTATGTGCTCACAATTAATTTATATCGACGTGCGCATAACCTGAACGCCAGCAAAGCAGAATCCCCGGCCCCCAGAGCGAGGCCCGCGGCACCCGGCCATAAGCGTCGATCTCAAAACCTCGTGGGTTGTGACGCGTCTCTCGTCTTTCTCTTCAATCAGTCTGCCACCTCAGCGTTCGGAAACTGCCGTTTCTGGTTCTCCAGATCACGCTGACGTGATTGTCGATCAGCAACTCCGTACAGCTTGAGGTCGGGCGCTCAGGCAGGAGAACCGCCAAGGAGGGATGACGAGAGAAGTAGAAGCGCCGATAGTCCTCAAGCTGACCGAGTGCCATACGCATTTTGTCTCTGGTGACCGCAGCTTTTGCTTCGATCAATTGCCAATGTGTTTGATCGAAGAGATCTACGAAGAGTCCCGGTACCGGGAGGTAGTTGTGCCCGAACTTCGTGGCAGCACCCATGAACGATACGTATTGGTTAACAAGGATCGACTCGGGATGGTTGCGTGGTTTTCCTGGAATCCCATGAACATGAGGTCTGAATGCAAT
>JBEKZG010000592.1:0-4232 GCA_049510095.1 Occallatibacter sp. | reverse complement strand
TTCCGACGTCCTGATGATTGTCGAAGATTCCAAGCGGCTGCGATGATGCGCTGGTGGCGCCTGCGGCGATAGTGAACATGGCGAGAGCTCCGGACCTGAGAAGTTGGCGAAGAAGATGAGCAGACATGAGCAGCCTCTGGAAAACTGTTGGGACTTCGGTTCTTTGCAAAGGTGAATCATTGCGCGGATTGAAGCACCGATTCGCGCCGGATACGAGGATAACGCAGCCGGGTGGTTTCCAGGGCCGGGATTTGACCGACGCCCACTCATCGCGGTGAAGCTGCGATGAATGGGGCACATTCATTGCAGCTTCCAAGCGGTCACGATGCTAGATGCCGAGTCGGGATTTTAGGATGCGGACGCGGTCGCGGGCTACGGGAATCTGTGTGTGCTGGGGATCTTTGAGGGTGAGGATGACCTTGCCGGCGAACCATGAGTTGACCTCGTGGATCCAATCGACATTGACGAGGGCGGAGCGGTGAATCCGCAGGAAGCGGCCGGGATCGAGACGGCGCTCCAGCTCTGCGATGGTCTGATCGACCGAGTGGCGATGGCCGTTGACGATGGCGTAAGTCAGCTTATCGTGAGCTATGAAATGAGTTACTTCATCGAGATCAAGGAAGGAGATGCGCTCGCCGACGCGGGAGGCGATGCGGCGCGGGTAATCGGGCTGCTGCGCTCGAAGCGATGCGGCGAGTTCGCGAAGAAGGTCGGTAGGGTCACGCTGCCAATCGGGTTTAGGTACGGGACGCAGGCGGCCTAGCTTTTTGAGTGCGAGTTCCAGTCTCGCGATTTCGATGGGCTTGACGAGGTAGTCAATGGAGTTTACTTCGAAGGCGCGCAGTGCGTATTCGTCATAGGCGGTGGTAAAGATGACGAAAGGTTGAACCTTGAGGCGCGAGAGCAGGTCGAAGCCGGTCATGCCCGGCATCTGAATATCGAGGAAGAGGACGTCAATGGGTTCGATGGAATCGTCGTTGAGATAGTCGAGCGCCTGCGTTGGATCATTTGCGGAGGCTGCAATTTGGATGTTGTCGAAGGGAGTCAGCATACGCGTGAGGCGCTCGATGGCGAGCGGTTCGTCATCGACGAGATAGGCGCGAAGCGGAGCGGCTTCCATGGGCGTTTCCATTATGCGGGAAATGCGATGCGGACGACTGTTTTCTCGTTTTCGCGAGTAACTTCAAGCTGACCTGCGGGCCCATAGAGAAGCTCGATGCGGGAAATGAGATTGCCGAGGCCGTGTTCGGGGTTGATGGCATCGAGCGCGAATCCGGGGCCGTCGTCGATGACTTCAAGACGGATGCGGTTGGAATCACTGGAGCCGGTGACCTGGATATACGCGCTTTGTGCGCGCTGCGAGACGACATGCTTGATGGAGTTTTCAACCAGGGACTGAAGCGCAAGCGGGGGCACCTTGACGGAATCGAGAGAGCTGGGCACGGTAATGTCGTAATTCAGTCGGGCACCGAAACGGGTCTTCTCGATTTCGAGATAGTCGCGAACGATTTTGAGTTCCTGGCTGAGTGGGACGAGTCCGCTCTGATGGGCATTGAGCGAGAAGCGGAGTAAAGAAGCGAGTTTGCCTACGGTATCTTCCGCGCGGACGGGATCGGAGGGGATGAGAGCGGCGATGGAGTTGAGAGTGTTGAAGAGGAAGTGGGGATGGATGCGGGACTCGAGCGATGAGAGTTGCGCTTCCGCGAGAAGTTTGTTGGCGCGCTCCTGTTCCACTTCTTTGGTGCGCAGTTCGAGTTTGGCGGCCTGGAGCTTGAAGCGCAAGGTCTCAAAGCTCGAGATGCTGAGTCCAAACATCAGCGAGATAACGATGGCGAAGGGATAGGACTGACGGAATTCGATCCAATACCAACCGCGAGGGACAGTTCCTGTCAGTTGCAGCACGAGATCTGCCGCCAGAGAGCCCGCCGTAGCAGTGCCCAAAAGGACCAGGGCTTGCAACAGAACGATAAGGCGAGGGAATTTCGCGGTATATCGATGAGAGAGCCACGTGAGAAGAAGGATGGATGGCAATGATATGAAAGCGGAATAGACGAAGGCTCCGACAATCTCGGAACCGCTCTGGTTGAGGCGTATGCGGCCTGAGGAGAGAAAGATGAGAAAAATCAACAGAGCGACGGCGGTAATGATCGCAAACGTCCTCAAAAGGAATGAGAGAAAGCTTGGCGCCTGGCGTCGATTCGCAGCGGGATTTGTAATGGACGGATTGCTTCGATCGATCATAGCTGGAAGCGCACCCCCACGGACGTGGCCGCAGAGTAGGGAGTTGAGCCGTACTCCGACTTTGGGCTGCCGGCGGGAATCTCCATGTGGAGATACCCAGAGAAGTGATTGCCGAAGCGGCGATTGGCGTCGATGACGGCTGTGTAGCTGCGGTCGTTGAGATTGGTGACGGCCGCAGCTGAGAGATCCCACTGTTTCCAGCCGGGCAACTCGCGGAGGCGACTCTTGTAGGCGGTGAAGAACGCGTAATGCTGGCGGCCGATGAGGGGATAGATGGTCACGTTCTGATAGTAGGGGATGTTGGGCGGAGTGTAGAATTCGCCGATGAAGGTGACGCCGGAGTGAGTTGTGTACTTGCCGCCGAGGAGGATGGCTTCATGCTCGCGCCATGCGGCTTCACCGTGGATCTCCCAGGCTTCGCCGAGGACGCGTGTAAAGGTGAGACCGCCGAAGGCATCGCCCCCACGGTCGTCGCCGGCAATGAGAGCAGTGTCGAATCCATGCACCAGAACGTTATACCGGAAGGCGGTTGTGTCGTGGAGGTTGGCCGAAGCAGGCGCAAGCGCGGCGGTGGACCAGGCAAGCGTGAAGGCATGAGGGCCGTGGACAAAGTCGGCCTTGACCATGTCGCGGCCCTCATAGAGATTGAGGCGATCCGTAGGGTTGGTGGGATCGCGTGGCGGGTCGAGCACACCGATTGCAGTGAAGGCGTAGCCCGTGCCCCAGCGGACAATGCGGCGGCCGGCCATGAAGTCGAAGTCACCGGCGGAGAGACCGGCGTAGGTCTCCTTTACGCGCAATTGGGTGAATGTGCCGGTGTAGGGAATAAGGGACGCATTCAGAGTAGAGAGGACTGCGCTCTCGGGCGGCGGGTTGAAGTCCGCTGCGGAGAGGCCGCTGTGGGTGTCGGCGAGAGCGACCACACTGGAAGCGAGGGTCCAGCGCGATTGATAGCGCAAGGTGAAAGAAGGCTCGAGGAGCAACTGGTTCTGAAAAAGGGTGACGGTGGGATCGGTCAAGTACTGGCTTGCTTGCGCAGCTAAGGGCGGGATGAGGTTGCTATAGAAGGTGGCGTCGTTGATGACCCGCAAAGTGTAGCGAAAGTCATAGCTTTTTTCGGCGGGTGGGGCATCCTGGGCGGGAGTGTCTTGCGCGGGATTCTCTTGGGCGATCAACTGGTAGGCTACCGCGAGGAGGATTGCCGAAATGAGGAGTCGATGTTTCATTGGTTGCGATTGACCTTGTCGAAAAAATCGAAAACATTGTGATGTTTGTCGGTTTCCCAGGTCTCATTCGACGCGGCGGACAAGAACTCCACCCACGCGTCGTGGGGGGCCCGGACCTGGGCCCCCAGGCGTGGATGGTACATGAGTTACTCATTGCCAATAGACAAGTTTGATTTCGATGGTGGATTGCGATTGATTGACAGCAAATGTCGCTTGTTCGGGAGTGGGCGGACCCTGAGTTGTGTCGGGATTATTGGAGATGCCGTAGCCTTCCTGAGGGATTCCCTGCGCATCGTATTCCATCTTGCCGGTCAGGCTTTCATCGTGGAAGGCGGACACGGCGTAGTTGCCCTGCGGAAGGTTTGCGAAGATTGCGGTAACGGTTTTGGTTTGCGGATCGATCTCAAGACGTTGGCTTGCGGTGGCACTTGCGCGGTCAGAGGGGAAGCCCTTTCCGTCGCGGTAGACAGCGATGTTGACTTTTCCCTTGGCATTGCGGAATCCGGTGATCTGGATGGTGAGAGTGGATTTTGCGGGAGCGGGAGCTGTGGCGGGCGCTTTAACCGCAGATGCGGGAGCCTGCGCGACAAGCAAGGCGGAAGAAGCGATCAGCATGCAGCAGACCGCGGCAATTGTGGCAGGGTACTTAACTCTGTGTCGAAAGGTGTTCACGTAATTCTCCTTTGGCTTATAGCAATTGATGGTATAGACGTCTCAGAAGCGATCAGTGCGTCCTTGGTAGAAGAGTTTGTCGGGTAGCTCGCG
>JBEKZG010000591.1:0-3500 GCA_049510095.1 Occallatibacter sp. | reverse complement strand
CCCGTCAAACGAGCGATCGCCATGGGCCGCGATCATCTTTTTGATCGCCTTCACAATAACGCCAACAACTTCCTGGGGATTCTCAGGAAGTGTGACCAGCTCCTGCGCCACGATCTTCCCGCCCAGGTCCGTTACCGCCAATTTCGTCTGCGTTGGATGAATATCCAGGGCAAGCACTCCGCGCTGGCTGTTGAGATTCAGGAACGTAGGCCGGCGGCCGCGCGGAAGGTGGCCCATCGATCCCTCGACGATCCATCGTTCGGCGAGCAGTTCCTCCACAATCAGCGAAACCGTGCTTCTCTGCAGTCCTGAAACCCGCGCAAGATCGGCGCGAGAGATGGGCTGCCGGGTACGGATCTGGTTGAAAATGAGATTGCGGTTGATCTGCCGCGGCATTTTATTCGACGCGCTCTGCTTGTTTGTGAAGGCGTAGCGAGTCGTGGTCATCGGGGCCGAGTCCATCCTCAATTGAATCTAGGGTCTCAAAACCGCAACGTTGTTTGCGTGAATCACTATCGGGCGTGACCGATTAATTGCCCAGTCTAGCAGATTTTGAGTGATTTGTAGTGGCTTTGAACAAGTTCGAATCATCGAACCAATCGCCCCGCGTGCAATGGCACTCCCGCCAGTTTCCTTTTCGAGGACATTGATTGCGGCTTTCACCCGCCGCAGCTCACTGGTTGACGCCGCTGGCCAGAAAGCCTCCATCCACCACCAGTGTCTGCCCGGTCACAAAGGAAGCGGAATCGGAAGCCAGGTAGATCGCGGCGCCTATCAGTTCTTCAGTCTTCCCAAAGCGCCCCATGGGCGTGCGCATCAGCAGTTCCCTGCCGCGCGCTGTACCGTCAAGAAAATCCGCATTCAAATCCGTGCGAAACACACCGGGGGCGATAGCATTCACTGTCACCCCCTTCTTCGACCACTCTACCGCCAGCGATCGCGTGAGGGATGCCACGCCGGCCTTGCTGGCCGCATAGGCCGCCACTTCGCTGAGCGCCACAAAGCTGTTTAACGACGCAATGTTGATGATGCGCCCGTAACCGCTCTCAAGCATGTGCTTCCCGAAAACCTGGCATGCGCGCAGCGTCCCGGTAAGGTTGGTGTCGATGATCCCAGCCCACTCTTCCTCCGGCTGCGTTAAAGTGGGCGTACGCTTGATTCTCCCCGCGCAATTCACCAGGATGTCGACTTTGCCGAAGTCATTCAGCACGGCGGCCACAAGCTGCTCCAGCGAGCCCCGGTCGCACACATCGGAAGGAATGCGCAGCGTTTTGCGCCCACGCGCCTCAATTTCAGCGGCGGTTTCCTCCACCTGCTGGTGGCGGCGCGCAGTGGCAATCACATCCGCGCCCGCTTCGGCCAGGCCCAGGCTGAGAGCGCGCCCGATTCCCGAAGTGCCCCCGGTGATGACAGCGGTTTTGCCGGAAAGATCAAGAAGGTGTGTGGCCATGCTTTCTCCCCTTCATGCTGCACGCCGGCAATCAAACCGCCGGCCGCATCTCGCTCTATAAACGATAAGCCTTTTTCACCAGCCCATAAGTCAAGTCATGCGCCACGTCAAATGCTTCATCCTCCCCGAGCCTGTGTTCAGCCACAAGCCTGGCCAGGAAGGCGCAATCGATTCGCCGCGCTACGTCGTGACGCGCGGGAATGGAAAGAAAGGCGCGCGTGTCGTCGTTGAAGCCGACCGTGTTATAGAATCCAGCCGTCTCGGTCGCCTGCTCGCGGAACCGCATCATTCCCTCGGGACTGTCGTGAAACCACCACGGTGGCCCGAGCCGAAGGCATGGATAGTGCCCGGCCAGCGGAGCCAGCTCACGGCTATACGTGGATTCGTCAAGCGTAAACAGAATGATGGTGAGTTTGGATTCATTACCGAACAGGTTGAGCAACGGCCGCAGTGCTTCCACGTAAGTCGTGGTACCGGGAATATCGGCGCCCACGTCGCGGCCATAGCGCTCATAGATTTTGCGGTTGTGGTTGCGCACGCTGCCGGGGTGAATCTGCATCACCAGACCGTCTTCCAGGCTCATCTGCGCCATTTCGGTCAACATCTGTGCCCGGAAAAGCTCCTGTTGCCGGGTATCGGCATCGCCGGCCAACACGCGGGCAAAAAGCTGAGCCGCTTCAGCCGGGGGCAGATCGGCGGTTTGTGCGGTCGGATGTCCGTGATCCGTGGCAGTGCATCCGAGTGCGCGGAAACGGGCTCGTGTCTCGCGCAACGCATTCAGATAACCCTGCCATGTTCCAGTATGTTCTCCGGTGAGTTCACCAAGCGTTGCAATGTTTCCGGCGAATCCATGAAAATCCGGATCCACCACCGAATCCGGACGGAATGTGGGCACGATCCTCGCTTTCCATCCCGACTTGCGGATCGCCCGATGATTCGCAAGCGAGTCCAGCGGAGAATCGGTGGTCGCCAGCACTTCCAGATTGAACCGCTCAAAGAGAGCCCTCGGCAGGAACTCCGGCGAGCGCAGTTTTTCACTGATGGTGTCGAAGTAAAGGTCGGCGGTATTCTCTGAAAGCCGCTCTTCCAGCCCAAAAAGCTCCTGGAAGGCGAAATCGAGCCACATACGCGTCGGCGTTCCGCGGAACAGGTAATAATGGCTCGCGAAAGTGTGCCAGACCTTGCGCGAATCCTTCAACTCCGGCTCCCCAATCTCCAGTTCTTCCATGGAGACGCCCTGGCTGTAGAGCATCCGGTAGACGTAATGATCCGGCTGCACAAAGAGCTTTGCCGGGTCGGGAAATGGTTCGTTGTTCGCAAACCAGGCTGCCTGCGTATGTCCGTGAGGGCTCACGATCGGCAGGTTCCGCACGTGTGCGTACAGCGCCTTGGCGATGATGCGCGTGCCGGATTCAGAGGGAAACAATCGGTCTTCGTGGATCAGCATGACTGCAACCCTGTTCTTTCGTTCGTGCTTGGATCAGACCGCCGAAGAGGTCAGACCATAGTATAGTTCTCCGTTCCTGGATTCACAGACTCTTATAATTGATGCTCACGCCTCTCAGGCGTTGTGTGCGTACCCCATGCCCGCAAGTACACCCCGCATATAGGCAAACGACTCCACGACCCCAGGCATCGGATCGTCGCCGTGTATCTCGTATTCCAGATCGACAAATCCTTTGTACTTCGTGGCGATCAGCGCCTCGAAAATCTCCCGCACAGGCATGATGCCCTCGCCTACCGCAACCTGGCTTTCTTTGCTCGTGAAATTCGTCAGATCCTTCGCGTGCATGTTGAATAGCCGCGGACCTACCTCGTGGATGGCATGAGCCACGTCTGTACCCGCACGTACGCAATGCCCAATGTCGATACAGCATCCCATGCGCGGATCCATATTCCTTACTGACTTCAGAACATCCAGCGGCGATGGCCACACTTTATCCTCGGGACCGTGGTTGTGGATTGCAAACCGGATGTCGTACTCCTTTACGAACTTTTCGATACGCGGAAGAATGGCCGGCGTTGGATCGCCCGCAACGATTACCGGGAT
>JBEKZG010000590.1:0-4274 GCA_049510095.1 Occallatibacter sp. | reverse complement strand
AAGTCGTCGATGTATACATTGAGCCCGATTCCACGGCATTTTTCCAGTTCCACTCGCGCGTTTTCCGGCGCATCCATCAGCAATGACTCCGTGATTTCGAGGTGGATTTGCTGCGGATCGATTTTCTTTTCTTCAATCGTCGTCTTCACAAAGTCGAAGAGATTTGCTCCCGCAAAATCCTTCACCGAGAAGTTCACTCCGACGAAGAGCGTGGCGGGGCCGGTGAGTTCCGCGGAAGCCGCCGCCTGCAGTTTGATCGCCGCATCGCACGCATGGTCCAGCGCCAGGTGGGAGAGCTCTGTGATCAATCCGCTCTCTTCTGCGACAGGGATGAAAACACCCGGCGAGATCATGCCGTTTACCGGATGTTGCCAGCGCATCAGGGCCTCAAATCCAGCGATTTTCATATTCTGAACATCGATAATCGGCTGGTAAAACAGCAACAATTCTCCCTGGTCGACCGCGCGCCTCAACTCCCCGTGCAGCCGGATCGCGGAGAGGGCTGTCTCGTGACTGGCGTCGCTTTTCTCCGCAGCTTCGGCCGTCGTCGTTGCGGAGGACACAAAGCGGATCGCGTCGGTCCGGCCGATCATGTCCCGGTAGCGTGCGGCCACGGTCCGCATCACCATCTTGACCACTGGATCTGCGCTCTCAACCCGGTGCGCAAAATCGTCGCGTGTAATTTCCATCAAGGTGCAATCGTCCAGAGCCCGCACCGTTGCCGTGCGCGGCCGGTCGTCGATCATCGCCATTTCGCCAATCAGCGATCCGGCGCCGCGCGTGCTTATCTGAATCAGTTGTCCATCGCGCTGCAGCAGAATTTCAACATTCCCGCTTTCAATAATGTAAGCACACTCCCCGCGTTCGCCCTCGCGGATGAGAACCTCGCCTTGACAGAAGCGCTTCTTCGTTGCGCTGTACATGGGTTTGGCACCTGTGGCTTCATATTACGTTATTTATAGGTGGATTCGTCACCACAGATTTCTTGTTTTATTGCCTCCCCGCAGCTTTCAGTTTCTCCGGTCCTATCTCGCCTTTATAGCCGGTCTCGTCCCAGCCGGTTTCTTCACCTCTGCCTTCATCTCCTCCACTCAGGCTTTCTCTTCGTATGCCGGGTCAACCACCGGCAGCTTCTCCCAGTCGGCCAGGGCGCACGAGCCATCCCTCTTTCCCTCCCACTTGACCAGGCTCGGCCAGGGCAATAAAACGCGGATTGGAAAAACGCCGTAGAATGTGATCGGTTGCAAGAGCGGCCGGCTAGACACAAGGCACGTTTCCCCCGGAAAGCTACACTCGTCATGGTCAGGTTTATGGTTCCGTTCCGCATGTACTCCACAGGCTGGCTTGTGGTCGCGTTATGTGTCTTGTTTGAGATTGCGGTCCTGGGATTGCGGATCGGCTTTATCACGGGATCTCTGCTCGTCGTCAGCCTGATCGTTCATGAGATCGGCCACATTGTGGCTGCAACTGCTCTTGGCGTCCATGTACGGGAGTTTGGCCTTTGCGCTTTTGGTGCGTATACCCGGCGGTCTCGAAGCGCGAGCCGTTGGAAGGAGATTCTCATCGCTTTCTCCGGCCCCTTGATGAGTCTCCTGCTTGTGGCGCCGAGCATGTTTCTACCCCCCCACGGCGTCCGGTATCAACTCGTGCTGACCAACCTTGAGTTGTTCGCCTTCAATCTCATACCGCTTCCGGCCAGTGATGGCATGCGCATTGTGCGCGCAATATTCACTTCTCACCGTATTGCCGGCGCAAATCACACGCTAAACAGACCGAAAGACTGAAAAGAAAAACACGCAAAAACCAAAAAGGCCGGCTGGCTTCCCAGTCGGCCTCTTTCCGTCCCGGAGAAGGGATCTGTCAGGTTGGCTCGTCAGTCATTCCCCTATTCAGAACGCCTGACGAGCCGCTTCGATTCCAGCGCCCAGGGCTTACTGACCTGCCGGATGGCTGTGGTGTTGATGAACGCCGAGAGGCTCGCGCTTCTGCGGTTTCACCGCGGTCTCATCCACAGGTGTGATGCCTTGCACGTCGCTGGTGTAGGTAGCACCCGAAGGCACCAGATAGTCTTCCACCGTCTGGCCATCCGTGCTGCCGGTCGCCACAATCACGCGCGAAGGATCGATTCCCTTATCCGTCACCAGGTACTGCTTGGTGTTCACGGCGCGTTGCGCAGCCAGGTTCTCCTGGGTGTGGTGCCGGCCTTTCCTGGCCCGTTCGTCTGAAGTGGATTCGCCTATAATCAGCACCTTCGCGTCCGCCTGGTTCTGCAGATCCAAGGCAACCTGATCCAGGCAGGCCTTGGCTTCGTTGTCCACACGGGCCGGCGGCTGATCCTTCAGCTGGAACGTAATCGAGCAGAGCGCGGAACTGTGCGGCGCCGGAGCCACATAAGGCGCTGCGATCGTCACGCTGGTGTTGGCGGTTGCGGTCTGGCCCTTGTCATCCGCCACATTGCACGTGATTCCCACAGGACCGGTTGGAGCCCCTGCCGAATTGAAGGTGGCCGTGTTGCCGTTCCCGCTGATCGCGCCGGTCGCAGCCGAATAGCTATAGGTCAGTGGACGGTTCTGCGGGCTCACCCCTTGAGCCGTGATGGTGCTCTGATCGCCGGGGTTGATCGTGCTCGGGCTGGCCGAGCAGCTCACCGTCGGCGGCTCGTATGCTTTCACAGTAAACACGGCCTGGCAGGATGCCGTTTCCCAGGGCCTCAGGCCCTCGTGGCCAGGCTTGCCCTGCTTCACTGTGCCCGTCACCGTGTAGCTGCCCGGCGCCAGAGCCCCAGTGGATACAGTCACGGTCGTACCCGTGCCCGAAACACCCGTTCCCGACCAGGAATAGACCGCGTTCAGCTTCGGGTCCAGGTTGCCGCCAATTGCCGTAATCGTCTCCGGATCTCCGGGGAATATCGTCACCGGGCTCGGCGTGCACGATAGTTGCACCGGAACAGGCGGCGCAAACGATCCAAACTTGAACACAAGGCCTGCGCTCAGGCGTGCCATGTTGAAATCTGAGCTGCCAGCCGGTGCGGGAAAGGTCGCACGGGTGTACTGGTAGTCCGCCTGGAAGATCCGGATCGCTATATGGTGCGACACTTTTACATCCAGGCCGCCGCCGGCCGTGATCACCGGGCCCCACTTGTTGTCCTCAAAATAGGTGCCCGATGACTCCGCGCCCACCAGCGCGTGCACAAACGGCGTCAGATTGCCCGAAGGCCAGCGATAGATAACGCCGCCCGATCCCCCGCTGAAGTCATTATTCGGCTGGGAAAAGGAGTTGTACCCATCCTCAGGAAGCAGGATATGCTCGTCGCCCTCGAACGTCAGTCCCACATGATGGTTGAAGTACCGGTTGACGCTCGCAATCGCCGAATAGTTAACAGAGTTGGTGGTAAAGCCCTCCACAGTTCCCTTGGGGGCCAGGAAACTGTAACCTAGAAAGATATCCCACTTTGAAGCGGAATCATCTGTGGGCGACCCCTTTGCTGTTGGCGCCGTTTGGGCAGTCAAGGCAACGGGAATCAATACTGCAATTGAGAGGGCGAGCAAACGCCCTGCGAACCTCGATACTTCAAAGTGCATGTTCAAACCTCCGCAATAGCATTGAAATACTGGTTAAAGTGACAGGCCTGCGAACAGGGAATCCCTCTCAGCGCCAATTCCGTTCCATCAGCGCCGATTCCGCTCCACGCGATATGTTCACGTTGGCTGCTACACGTCTCGACCGAACGGGCTCAAGGAGGGTTCACAGAACATACGTTCTCGAGGAAGCTTCTAGCCTCGTCGTGCACAAAATTCATAACTTGTGACTGATCGATACAGCACTTCATGTGAAGGAACCTGCCCCTGACTCTTAGCTGTTCCTGCGCCTGAATGTTTTGTGCAAGCTTCGAAGCTCGCGTTGAATCTTTTGGTGTAGAAGCGCAATCGGGCGAAAGAGTTGCTTCAGATTTTTAGGACGCATTTCAATGCGCACTTCCGCAAACCGTCCTGAACCGGCAAGTGCTCCCTGTCTTTCAGCGTGCTTAGCCCGTTGAGCAATCGACCGTCACGGTATATGATTCCCCGGCGGGAAAAAGGTTCTCTCACTTCCAGAGAAAGACTTTCAGAGTGCTCCTCTCTCTTAACGAACGGGCGCGTATCCCGTTCACGATAATTAGTCGATCCTGAAAAACCGACAAAACACCTATAAATCCAGATGAAAAGCGGCGTTTGTTGCACTAGAATTTCCCTGAAGGGTGTCGAAATCGAAGCATTTTTCTGGGGAAAAACGAT
>JBEKZG010000059.1:0-11127 GCA_049510095.1 Occallatibacter sp. | reverse complement strand
GGAGAAAGTTTGCGCTCGCGAGAGACAAACGCAGGGCTATGAAGAGCCGTGTGAATCGAGAGGTTCAAGCACGGTTCCGTGAGGGCCTCGGGGTGAAATCCCCCGGGGCTACTCGACAACTCCGGGGAAAGTTTGGGGCATATTTCCGGATTGGCTTTGATTGCGCCCGATTGGCTGTGCTGCGCCAACGCCTGTTTTCGCTTCGCGAGAACGGTTCTTTCAGCAAGCTTATGGATGCGATTGCCCTGCGGGGCAGACGCTCGCGGGAGGCTCGCACCGGCCTTTTCCCTTACTGCCCAGGGCGCAGAAGTTATCGAAATTAAATTCGGGGAACGCTGAGCAGATTTTGCTGACCAGGCGTCTTAGAGAGAGCAACCGCTTTGACACTTTCAGAAGATGGAGGGAATTATGCGCTGCGCTATCGGGACGATTGTGTTGGTGCTTGGATTGGCGGGACCTGGATGTATTGCGTGGGGGCAGTGCAACCAGGATTGCCCGGAGAGGCGGACCATTTCAGTGCAGGGAAGCGGCACGGTTAGCGCGGATGCCGACCATGCGCTGGTGCATGTGGGCTACAAGCTTTATGGTCCGGATGCCAGGACCGGTTACGCGAGTGCTACGGAGGTTTCGAATGCCATCATGCAGGCATTGACGGCTTCAGGTATTGAAAAGAGCGGGATTGAGAGTACGAGCCAGGTTGTGCAGCATACCTCGGATTACGAACTGCAAAGGTATCCGCCGGACAGTGCGGAATTCAAAGGACGGCAGTTTACCGTGAGCCAAAGCTGGGTGATCCGGGTGAAGCCTGACGATGCGGGAAAGGCCCTGGACACGGCCATCACCGCTGGCGCCAACGAAAGTGGATGGATACAGTGGGTGGTGGACGAACCGAACGCTTTGCAGGCGAAGGCCTCGGCGGAGGCGCTTGCGAATGCGCGCAAGATCGCTGAACAAATGGCACAGAAATCGGGCATTCATGTTGGGCATCTGGTGAGTGTGACGGGGAATCAGGGGCCATATTCTTACGGCGGGCCGATTGCCGGTGTCGTCGGAAGCTTTGGAATGGGAAATGGTGTTATAGGCAGCCTGGTCGGGAACAACAACCAGCAACTGGCCATCAATTCCCGGCGAGTGGAATTCGATATTTCAGTGTATGCCGTGTTTGCTATTGAATAGGTGAGTGCCGATGCGGCGGGCTGGGGTTGGTGAACATGGGTGTGTGACGTGCCTAACCGGGGCGACGAAAAGTTGTCTAATGGTCAGGAGAACTCTTATGAAACCAACGCTCGGAATAGTGTTTCTTTTGGCCTCCATGACCCTTGCCGTGGAGGCATGGGCCACGACTCTGCCGGATGCGTGCGGCAATGACAAGGTGAAGTTCGATGTGAGCACACAAAAGGATCAGCCCGCGCCGGGCGCCCCCGAACCGGGGATGGCGCAGGTTGTATTTGTGGAGACGTTTGACCAGAATATCGGATTGTGCATAGGCTGCAAGGTAACGACGCGGGTTGGCCTGGACGGGACCTGGGTGGGCGCCAACAAGGGTAATTCCTACTTTGCGCTGACCGTTGCTCCGGGCGAACATCATGTGTGCGCGGACTGGCAGTCGTTGATTGGCAAACTAAAGCAGAAGGCGGGCATGGCCTCATTTACCGCCGAAGCTGGGAGGGTGTACTACTACGAAGTGAAGGTGAAGGAAGAGGAGTTTGGCGGGGGCAAGGATTCGTCGTTCGAGTACTCGCTGGTATTGACACCATTGAGCGATGACGAGGGGAAGTACCGGGTGAAAGCCTGGGAGCTTGCCACATCGACACCTAAATAGAAGAGCACAGCAGTGTCGCGTTGGGGGGTGGCGATCGTGTATAACCACGATGGTGCCCTTCAACCGCCCCATTCCGGAATCGAGTTCGCGGCCTAAGGTTCATGGCGGGCTTTGGGCGCTGGTGGAAGCGGAAAAGTGGATGCAGATTGCGCTGGTGGTGCCTTGCGCCGTGGGCATTGGCTGGCTGCTTGGGGCGGGACTGGACTACTGGCTGCACCAGAAGTGGATCAACATTGCCGGAGTTGTGTTTGGCGGCATTTCAGGGCTGGTGTACGTGGTGCGGATGGCGCTGACGGCGGAAAAGAACTTGCGGCCGGACGGGACTGGCGACGGCGGGACGGGCGTCTCCTCATGACGGATGGTACGCACCCAATTGTCGACCTGAGCGTGGAGGAGGCTGAGGCATTCCTGAAGCGCGCGCTGCGGGACACGCTGATTCTGGGGCTGGTGGTGACGGCGGCGGTGCTGATTGGCACGGGCTGGCGGAACGCGTCGATGCTGGCGGTCGGGGCGGCGATCTCCGCTGTGAGCATTGAGGAATGGCAGCGGCTGGTGGGCATTATCAACGCAAAAATGGAGAACAAGCAGAGCCCGAAGAGCGCGGGGCTGGCGGTGGTTTTCTTTGTGCTGCGGCTCACCATTTATGCAGGGGTTATTTATGGTAGCCTGAAAGGTCTTCATGGATCGGTAGTGGCGCTTTTGTGCGGCCTGGGTTTGGCCGCATTAGCCGTGATGCTTGAAGCGGTGCGGCTGCTGGCTGAGTGACGTGGCTGGCGGCGAGGGCTGCGCATCTTGAGTGAAGACAGAAAGACATAAGGTTTCATGCCGGAAACATTCTTCTTTGTGCAATTGCTGAACGGTCTCCTGACGGGGATCGAAGTGAAGGCATTTGAATCGATTGGTATTAGCGCGGCGGAAGCGGTGCAAACGGCCGTGAAGGTGAACCAGGCGCTGGCGCTGGAGTTATTGGTGGTGGCGGGCCTGATCGCGTTTTTCGCGGTGGTGCGGCTGACCCTTTCAGTGGACCGGCCGAATCCGGCGCAGCAAGTTGCCGAAATGATTCACGAGGGAATCGGCGGGCTGGCCGAGCAGATTATCGGGCACGGGGCGGAGCATTTTCAGAGCTTCGTGACCTGCATATTTCTGTTTGTGCTGATCAATAATCTGCTTGGGTTGATCCCGGGGATTGCCGCGCCGACGACGTCACCGTGGGTGCCGCTGGGTCTGGCGGTTCCGGTCTTCCTTTACTACAACTACCAGGGCTTCCGGGCGCAGGGATTGGTGGGCTACATCAAGCATTTTTGCGGGCCCATCTGGTGGATGGCGTGGCTACTGCTGCCGATTGAGATTGTGTCGCACCTGGCGCGCATGCTGTCGCTGACGATTCGTCTTTACGCGAACATGTTTGCGAGCGATATGGTGACGCTGGGATTCTTCTCGCTGGTTCCGGTGGGCATTCCATCGATTTTTCTGGGGTTGCACGTTTTTGTTTCGCTGATTCAGGCGTTTGTGTTCATGCTGCTGACAATGATTTATCTCTCGCTGGCGGTGGCGCATGAGCACTAGAAACGGTTCAGAGTTCAGGGTTCACAGTTAAGCACTAGAGGCGGACGACAGTTTTAAGTTTCAAGTTGTCAGTGGCCGTAGAAATGAGATTCCGCCGGGGAGCGCTTCCGCTCCGGAAATACGGTGGGCTGCTAGCGTGAGGGGGCCAGCACGGTGAGCCTCAACCACCCACTGGCGGCTAATCCAAGGGAAGCACAGGAGAACAATGCGGAAACTGCAATATGTATTCATGACGCTGGCGGTGCTTTGTTTCGCCATACCAGCGTTTGCGGATGGCGGATCGACTGCCATCAACCTGGCTCCGATTGGCGCCGGTATCGGCATGGCTTTGGCGGCGGGTCTTTGCGGCTTGGGCCAAGGCAAGGCTGTTGCCTCTGCCTGTGAAGCGCTGGCTCGCAATCCCGGAGCGCGCGGCGGACTGATGATCTTCCTGGTTCTCGGCCTGGCCCTGATCGAGTCCCTCACGCTGTTCACGCTGGTAATCATTTTGATCAAGGTGTAGGTGGGGCGAGTTCAACGCTAAAGAAGCGGCCGCGCTCAAGTGAGTGCGGCCGTTTTGTTGGCGTGCCGAGCATTGTTCAACAGCTTGGAGGTGTGAGTTCTGTTCACATCCCGATGGAGGAGAAGTGATAGCGAAGCGCACGGGCGTCGTCGCGAGGCGGGGTCTGAAGGAAGCAGGGAGCAAAGACGCTAGCCGATGAACAATCCACCGGATATGAGGCATACGTCGGCGGACGAGTTGGCCAATGACAGCGAAGTCCACATCCATCAAGGGCGCCGGTTGTAAGTCCGGCTGTTGCGCGTTGAAGGCGGTTGAACTTACATCGGGAGGTCTGCCGGATGTCCCGGCATCGGGACAGAGGACGGAGCGATCCCTCCTGATCGTGCGGCAGAAGTCAGCAGCGGGCGTGGCAGTCGCGCAAGCGGGGAAGGCCCAAACGGAAGGAAGCGGCAGGTAGGCGGCGTGACTCGATGAGCGGCAAACGGCGCAGTGTGGACTGGCTCCGCCGAATGAAGAGCGAATCTCCCCGGCTGTTCTACCACTGGGGTGTTGTTGGAAACAAAGTTGGATAATGGGAGCCGTGTAAATCGATAGATTTACGCACGGTTCTGCGAGCGGCTCGGGGTGAAATCCCCTGTGCATATTCACCGGCGCAGGGCCGAATTTACAACCCCAAAGGCTAGATTCTTGGACAAATTCAGGACAGGCTCTCCGCCCGACGGACAGTGGCCCTGTCCGCGGGAACCCCAGCGACCCGGGAGACCGGCGAAAGATTGTGAAGAAAACAGTGACGGAAGTTCACGGGATTGAATATATTGATATCAACATATTTCTGCCGCGCGAGCACGCTGGGCATAGGATCCGGTGAATCGGCCGCTCGAGGTGGATACGAAGTTGATTCTTTGAGGAGGCATGCGATGAAGGAGAAAGCTTTTAAGACGATTGCGGTGTCAGGACTTGCATTGGCCGGCCTGTTTAGTGCGGTGTGGCAGATGCGTGCGCAGGAGACCAAGACACCGTACCCGAACATGGCGCCGGTTGAGCAGTACATGATGGAGCGCAATGCGGAGATCGCGCTGGCACGGAGCGCGGCCCCGCCGTCGATTTCGAAGGACGCGGAGATCATGGTGATGGGTCCGCATGGGTACGAGACCGCGGTGAAAGGCACTAACGGTTTTGTGTGTATGGTGGAACGAGGGTGGACGGCTGATCCGGGCTTTCCTGAATTTTGGAATCCGAAGCTGCGGGGGCCGATCTGTTTCAATCCGGCGGCGGTGCGAACGTATCTTCCACAGACGATTATGAAGACGAAGGCGGTTCTGGCGGGACGGACCAAGGAGCAGATGATCGCTGAAATCACGGCCGCATTGGATAAGAAGGAGTTGCCGGCGCAGGAGGTTGGTGCGATGTGCTACATGATGTCGAAGCAGGGATACCTGAACGACGGAGTTGGACATTGGCATCCGCACCTGATGTTCTTTTTGCCGAAGACGGACCCGGCGACATGGGGCGCGAACCTGGATGACACGCCGGTTGCGGCGAGTGACGATCCGCTGGGAAGAATGACCGTGATGATGGTTGTGGTGGGGGAGTGGTCGGATGGGACGGCGGCGCATTAGTTTTGATAGGGATCGCCTCCCACATCTCAAAGGCGAGATGTGGGCCACCCAGCCTGTCTGGTTTCGATAATGAACTTTGGATAGAGGCTCCCAGGTTTCAAACGCGAGACCTGGGCCACCCCCCGTCCGGCAATGTTGGATAATTTCCGCGTACTACCTTGGTGGCATGGGCATAGCACCCGCTGCTCACCGAGTGGGGTTGAAGTGGGATTTTAGAAATCCGCAATCCGGCCGATCATTTCGGAGTGGAAAGGCTCTCGAGAGCCGCACACGGAGATCAGACAATGCGTATACGATCCTCTATGCGCACGGACGCACGTGCAGATTCGGCAACGGTTTCCCCCCGGTACAAGGATCTATTCTTCGCTGGACAACCGCCCCTCCCGTCCAGATTCAGTACGAGGTCCGGAAGTCGGGTGCCCGGCTTCACCAAGGCAATCAGCATGGGAGTTGCAGTGGCATTCTGCCTCTACGGTGTCTGGCAGATTTGGCACATCATTATGTATCCACACTGAAAGCCGGCTTAGATGGGATGGCCGCAATCGATTTCGGAATTCCGCCGCCTACTTGAGAGATGGGCTTGCGGATTGAGGGGCTCTTGCGCGGACGGGGATTGCGGCGGCGGATTTCTCGCGGATTCGCAATGCCGATCCTGGACGGTTCACGCTGGACCGGCTGATTTCGATAGAGAACCGTGGATAGCCCTGCGTAGATCGAAGTGTCCCAGGTCCGCGAGTACGGGCCTGGGACAATTGGCGAGGGGTTACAGGTTACTTTGCGGCGAGAGCGGGTTCGGGTTGTGCGGGAGCGGATGCGGAGAGGACTGTCGACAGGCCTTTCTGCAGTGCGGTTCCATTGACACTCCCGAAACCTGTGCAGGCATTCCATACGCCTGTGGCTGGATACCCGGTTACTTTCCCGTAGGAGTTGTTGGCTGGTCCGGGCGGGCCGACGATGTTGCTGAAAGTTGCAGCGGGGAGGCTGTAGAGAGTGGGGTTGATGAAGCCCACCGATCGTCCCATGTTGGCATTGATGAGGGCAATGAGCCCGGCATAGAGAGGCGCGACGGCGCTGGTGCCGCCGACCGGTTGCGACTGGCCATTGATGCATTGCGGATAGCCGGCGTTTTCGCTGGCGTTTCCGGCAATGTCCGGTATTCCGCGGCCCGGTTTACCTGTGCGAATCTGATTAGGAACACCGGCTTTGGCTTGATAGGTGGGAAGAGCGCCGATGGTCGAGTTGTCGCTGACTCCGCCGCCGCTGGCGCCAGGTCCGCCTGCGCCAACATCGTTCCAGACGTATTCGGTGAAGTTGCTGCCCTGGATGTTGCCGATGGTTGTGCCGCCGCAGGCGATGACCCAGGGTTCCGTTGCCGGATAGCTTGCCTGGGCTTCGGCTTTGCTTTCGATGTAGGCTCCGGAGTCGCCTGAAGATACAAGTACCGTGATGTTGAGATTGGCGGCATCCTGGAAAAGCTGGTCGATCTGCTGGTACTCGGCTATGGTGAAGCTGTTGGCGCTGTCGTCGTCGGGTCCCCAGCCGTAGCTGATGGAGAGGATGGTCGGCTGCGGATCGCCGGTCTGCGGATGGATCATGAGCTGCAGGGCGTTGATGATGCTCTGCGTGTCGCCGCCGGTGAAGTAAACCGCGATGGAGGCCCCCTGTGCGATGGCGCTGGCGACGGTGATATCCAAGCCGGTTTCGCCGTCGGATGTGCCGGAGTTGTTTACGCCGTTGACGGGGACATCGATGGGAACGGGAACCTTGAGGTTGCCACCGAATTCCTGGATGGTTTGCGTGATATCGGAGGTGGTATAGCCGGCTGGGCCACTTCCGGTTTCCATTTCGTAAATGCCGATGGTTTGCCCGGCGCCGGTTCCGGCGGGAAAGTTGTAAAGAGCGGCGACCTGCTGGGGCGTCACAGACTTGGTGTTGACCGGGTCGGCATTGGTGTTGTCGGCCGTGGTGCCCGTCTTCTTGCCCTTTTTCACGTAGTGCTTTGCTTCGACGGGGCGGGTGTTGAGGCCGACAACGGACTCAACCAAATCTGCAATGCCGCCAGGAAGCGCGGCGGGGCCGAGGTGGCTGCGGTATTTACCGCGGGGCGACTGGAAGTCGTGGAGCTCGACCTTGAAGGCGTGGTTGATGGAGGAGGCGGGGCCGGCCACTTCAACGGATCGGGCGGCTGGATTGGTCTTTACGACCTCCAGGCCGTTGGCGAGCGCAAAATTCTCGACCTGTTGCATTTCGTTGGGGTCTGCGCCGTGGAAAGCCGCAAAATCTTTGTGAGAGAGTTGCGGCGTGTCGGCGATGGACTGGGATTGGAAGTCCTTCAAAGCGCGTATCGCCTTTCCATCTTTGCGGCGGCGCAGGATGAGCGTGAGTTTGACGGACTCGTTTTCGGAGGTGGGGTTGAGGTCTTTGTGGTCGCTCGGGATTCTGGATTCGCTTCCCGGGATAGATCTGTAGTCTCGAGGGGATGCCATGTGGATTCCTCCTTGGGCAGCGCGTGCTCAGTTTTTCGCTGTTGACGTGATTCACGCCACTCATAGAAACGCAGATAGAGTGGGGTTTCATTTCCTGGCACGAAAATTCGACAGTTTTGCTGCAGGTTCTACTTTTTCCCAGACTGGTTCGACAGACGACCAACTGTGTCTGTATGGTTGGCTCTCCCTGTTAACTTGGAGTAAAGATCTCGCGTTTTCTGCCGCGAATTTTTGTTATTCCAGGTCACTCAAATTGACGACTGCCGCGAATTCGGAGTTGCTGACTGCGTTGCTGCGGCCGGTGTTTGGGTTTGCTGAATTTCGTGCGAATCAGCTGGCGGTGTGCGAGGCGGCTGTGGCGGGGCGCGATCTGCTGCTGGTGATGCCTACGGGAGCGGGGAAGTCGCTTTGCTACCAGTTGCCGGCGATTGCGCGGGGTGGAACGGCACTGGTGATTTCTCCGCTGATTGCGCTGATGGAGGACCAGGCTCAGAAGCTGGCTGCGCTGGGACTCAAAGTGGCGCGGATTCACTCGGGGATGGAGCGGGCGGCGGCGCGGCAGGCTTGCGTGGAATATCTGCAAGGCAATTTGCAGTTCCTGTTTATAGCGCCTGAGCGGCTGCGGGTGCCTGGGTTCGCGGAGATGCTCCAGAAGAAGAGGCTGGCGCTGATTGCGATCGATGAGGCGCATTGCATTTCGCAGTGGGGGCATGATTTTCGGCCGGATTACCGGATGCTGGGACAGTACTTGCCGGGGTTGAGGGGGCAGGGAGCAGGGACCGAGGGACCAGGGACCAGGGACTTAGGGACTAAGGCACCGAGTGCTGGCGAACCAGGGAAGGAGAGCGGCAATCTCGGCCTTGTGCCGGTTTTGGCTTTGACGGCTACGGCTACACCTGCGGTGCAGGAGGACATTGTTACGCAACTGGGGATGGTGAAGCCCGCGCTGTTTATTCATGGTTTCCGGCGCGAGAATCTTGCGATTGAGGTGGTGGAGCTTCCTCTGCCGGAGCGGGCGGCGGCGATTGGCGGATTGCTTTCCGATCCGAAACGACGGCCAGCAATTGTGTATGCGACTTCGAGGAAGCAGGCGGAGCGGCTGGCGGAAGGGCTGTCAATTGGGTTTGGTTCAGGCAAAGGAGTTCGAGCGGCGGCCTATCACGCGGGGTTGGAAGCGGAGACACGGGAGCGGGTGCAGACGGCCTTCCAGGCAGGGGAACTGGACGTGGTGGTGGCGACGATCGCATTTGGAATGGGGATCGATAAGGCCGATATCCGGACGGTGATTCATGCGGGCCTGCCGGCGACTCTGGAGGGTTTCTACCAGGAAATTGGGAGAGCGGGGCGCGATGGCGGAATGAGCCGGACTTATCTGATGCACAGCTATGCAGACCAGCGAACGCACGATTTCTTTTTGAATCGGGATTATCCGCCGGTGGCACATCTGGAGCAGGTGTATCGAGCGCTTGGCGATGAGGCGCAGGCGGTGGACGAGCTGCGGAGAGAGGCATACAGGAAGACGGAACTGGAAGAAGAGGAGTTCGACAAGGCGCTGGAGAAGCTGGAAATACATGGCGGGGCGCGTTTGGATTTCGGCACTCCGCGGAGAGTGACGGCCGGCGGCGTGGGCTGGAAGAAGACCTATACGGTGCAGGCACAGTTCAGGGCGGAGCAGTTTAGCAAGGTGCTGCGATTTACTACCCAGAACGAATGCAGGATGAGTGCGCTGGTTCGGCATTTTGGAGATGTGGTTGACGCGAACCGGCCATGCGGGGTGTGCGATGTTTGCGATCCGGCGGGAGCTGTGCTGCGCCAGTTCAGGCGGGCTACGGTGCGGGAGCGGGAAATTGCCGTTGCAATTGTGTCGGAGCTGCGCGGGGTGGATTACAAGGCGGCGGGGACACTCCAGCGGGGAGTGGATGCGGCGGGACGCATGAGCCGGGGGGAATGGGATGGGCTGCTGGGTGCGCTGGCGCAAGCTGGACTGGTGGAGATTGAAGATGCCGAGTACGAGAAGGATGGAGAGGTTCGGCGATTCAGGAAGGTCAGGTTGACAGACCTGGGGTTGCGTTGGCGGGCCGAGTCGGCAGCGGAGCTTTTGTTGAGCGATGGTGTGGTGGAGGAGTTTGGCGGGCGGGGTGAGGTCGGGCGGAGTGGGAAAAGAAGGGCGACGCCGGCGAAGAATGGCAAAGAGAAGGACGTGGGAACGCAGAATGTGCTGGAAGCTCCTGTGCGGCTGACGGCGGAGGGCGAGGCAGTGGCGGCGCGGCTCAAGGAGTGGCGGGCAGGGGAGGCGAAACGGCTGGGAGTTCCCGCATTTGTGGTGCTTCACGACCGGACGCTGACCGCACTGGCGGGAGCGCGCCCTGGGAATGAAAGGGAGCTGCTGGCGATTGATGGAATTGGGCCGGCGAAGGCGGAGAAATTTGGGGCGGCGATTCTTGGGCTTTGCGGGGGCGGCTCAGTGAGATAGAGCACTTGCGGCTGGTTTCAGGGGGGCGGGCTGATCTTGCGACGCGGACAGCGAAGAGTGCCCAGGCACCGGTTCCCGGTCCTGTTTTTCCACAGGCGCCAGGCGGAAGCCGATGAAAACGAAAGTTTTCCCTTGGAGAATTACAGGATCTGTAACAAAATATTCACACACGCATCTCCCCTCTTTAACAGTCCATACAGCTCGACCAGTCAATCTGGAAGCAAGGGCGGTGGCATACACGAAGCCACCAGCTTTGGCATTCGCAAATAAACGAGAAAAACCAAGCAAGCTGTGAGGAGAATATGAACCGTTCATTCTGGAGGAGTGTCGCATTGCGCGGTCTGGTTACCTCGGCCGTGCTCACCTGTTGTCTGCCCACAGTGGCGCAACAAACGCTGGGCTCGCTAAACGGGAGTGTGCTCGATCCAACGGGAGCGGCGGTTCCCGGCGCCACCGTAACAGTGAGTGACGCCGCAATCAACGTGACTGCGTCGACCACCACGCAGACGGACGGATTCTTTCAGATCTTCAATCTCCCGATTGGAACTTACGCGATCAACGTGGGTCATGATGGATTTGACACGACGACGATTCCCAAAGTCGCCGTTCAGGAAGCTCACACGTCCACGATCAATATCACGTTGAAGGTGGGCAAGGCA
>JBEKZG010000589.1:0-2874 GCA_049510095.1 Occallatibacter sp. | reverse complement strand
CCTGCAACACCTCGGCTTGAAGCTGCCATCCGTGCCAGAATTCGCGCCGATGTAGTGGAAACTTGACCCCGCCAGCGCTGAAAGGAAAGGACTTCTCGTCCAAACTGCGGAAGTTGGGTTAGCAGGGGCTGAAGCCCCTCTCATTCTATTGACTTTATCGGCCCGGCTAAAGCGGTGCCCTTGTTACAAAGCCTGTCTGAAAAGAGTTTTTCCGCAGCCTGTAAAGCCCGACTCATTCCGACTGCAATTGCCGGGGTTAAAGCCCCGACCTGCCAGTCATGCCCTAGAGAGAAACAGGGCCGAGGTTCGCGCTGCCCCTCCCGGGGCGCTGGGTTCAATTGGTGCAGCTCACGCAGGATTCCCGCATCGTTCGCTGCCGCGAACAATGCATCCATCCTGATTACTTGACAGCGTCGGCTCCTCCGGGGCGAAATCCGTTGTATGCCGTTTCATCCATCGGCGTCGGCATCGCCGGTGGACGACTGATAAGAAACAAAATCGTAAGTTCAACGAAAAAAGATAACTCGCACAGTGCCGTTTCATGTCCCGTGGGCAGGCAACGCCGGTGGGAGACTAAAAGGTATTCAGTAGTTGAACCGGTAGCGGAACTCTCCATAGATTTGTCGTGGGTCGTTCCAGTGGAATCCGCCGAACGTCAAGCTGTTATCCAGTTGCACGCGGCGATTCGCCACATTCACCGAGTTGGCGGAGATGGTGTATTTTTCGGCGAAGGTTTTGCCGATGGCGAAATCGAAGGTGGTGTGGCTGGGCAGATAGGGACCGGGATACTGCGCCTGGGGCGTCCCGTACAAGCCATTGGTGAAACCCGAGCCGTAGTACACATTCGTTGAAGCGTAAGTCTTCCAGGGCAGAGTGCCGTTGAAGCCTACGTTCAGCGTGTTTCTCTGGTCATGATCGACAGGAGCAAGTCCTGGGGGAATGTTAAGCGGGCAATCCGTGAGGTCCGATGGCGGGCATATCAGGCCTCCGGTGATTGGCGAAGTTGCCTGCGCGATCTGGTTTGCATAGGCAAGATGAAACTGGCCATGGTGGAAGACATCGGGAGAGCGCAAGGTGAGCGACCACCCTTGAATAAGCGCCGAAGACCAGGTGATGGGCCAGAAGATATTCGATTCCCCGATATTGTTGTGGTCCAGCCAATTCTCAGCCCTGGTTTCATAGTTGTCGGCGGTAAGCGTCCAGTTGCGGTAGGGAATCGTGACACCGTACTGCCATTGGATATCGCGCTCGCCATTTAGTGGAGCAAAGGTAAAGCCTTGGCCGATGGCAAGATTGAGCAGCGGGCATGTGCCAGCTGAAACTGCCGAGCTACTTCCGTTGCAAGCCGTCGAAAGCGGCGGGGCTTGGTAGTAGTAGCCATAGAAGCCGCTCAACACAACGTTCAGCCGTGGAATCTTCAGAGTCGCGCCAAATCGCGGATCGGTCGCGGTTTCGGAGATGGTCGAGGCGAACTGCGTGGCGCGAAAACCGGCGATCAAGGTAAACCAAGGAGCCACCTTGAATTTGTCGTTGATGAATTCAGACACCACCCCGCCATTCACGCCCACCGAGGAGGTGGGAACATTTGGAGTGCCGTCAGTGAAATAGTTGTCGAAGTAGTTGTATTGGTGCTGGCCAAAGCTGTAAAGGCCGGCTTGAAGGTCGTTCTTCCAGAAGTTTTGGTTGAGGGCGATCTGGGCTCCCACGTAGTTGACGTCCTGATGGACGGTCGAGATGACGGGGGTATCGCTCTGTCCGCCGTTGTAGTCGGCGCCGTTGTAATGATAAAACGGCGAAACCGTCAGCAACGTATTCGGACTGAAGGTACGAACCCAGGAGAAGGTGACATAGCCATCGGGCTCGCTTTCGGCATCATGCAGGCCGCTGGATGGATAGACCTGATTTCCAATGGAGTTTGGATCGGGGTCAATCGGAATCTGATAGTAATCCCTCCGCAGGGAAGTAACTAACCGGTATTGATCTTTCGCGTCAGGGTTGACGATGAACGAAGCGAATCCTCCGTAGCCGTTGGCCGCGTCGTTGACTACCTGGGGGACGGGAGTCTGGAGGCCGTAGGCGCTGCGGCTGCCGTTCAGGCTGGCGTAGTAGGCGAAGCGCGGCGTGTGCCCTCCGCAACTGATTTGGTCGTCGGTTTGGTAGAAGTTACCGGCGGTGACGACGAGATCGCATTCGTTGTCGCGCTCGAAACCGGTGCGCGGCACGACGTTGAAGACTCCGTAGGTGCGGTCTCCATAGTCGGCGTCGTAGCTGCCGCTATATACCTCGAGGTAGTCGATGTCCCTGGGGAGAATCTGCGGGCCCAGGTTGGTGGCGATGTTGGTGTTGGGAATGGGGACGCCGTCGATCAGCCAGTTGACCTGGTGGCCACCCATCATGTGCAGCATGTCGTGGGTCACGTAGGAGGCCGGAACATAATCGGTGATCATCTCCATGCCGTTGGTGCGGTCCGCTCCTGGAGTTTGCTGAATGTCTGTGCGGCTCAGCATGGTTGTCGGCGTGGCAGTGTCCGTCGGCGCGGCTATCGAGGATTCTGTGACTGCGACGTTTTCTTTCGCGCCTTCGATGGCCAATTGGAGATGGAGCACCGGGCTGGTATCCGACTGAACGATTACGCCCTGGCTCACTTGCTGAAAGCCCTTCGACGAGACGGTTACCGTGTAATTCCCGATGGGTACGGAGGTGAATAGAAATTCACCGTGATCGTCGGATTCCTGCGATTGAGCCCAACTGGAGTTTTGAGCTTTGAGAGTAAGGCGCGCGCCTTGGATTGGATGATGCTGAGGATCATGGACCACGCCGCGAACGGAACCAAAGATCGTGGCAAAGGCTGGGATGGAAGCGGCCGCAAGCAGA
>JBEKZG010000588.1:0-4083 GCA_049510095.1 Occallatibacter sp. | reverse complement strand
GCGACGCGCTTGGTGGCTCCCATGACGGAGGCGGGCTCGACGGCCTTGTCAGTGGAGAGCAGGATGAGGCGCGCGCCGTGACTGGCGCATGCCATGGAGAGTGTTTCCGTGGCGAAGATGTTGTTGGCGATGGCGGCGAGCGGCTGCTTTTCCATGAGAGGCACATGCTTGAAGGCCGCGGCGTGAAAGACGATGCGCGGCGAATGCGCCGAGAAGATGTGGTCAAGGAGGGCGACATCGGCTGCGTTGCCGAGGATGGGCGTGATGGGGCAGGCGAGGGCGGCCGCCTCCCATTCACGATTGAACGCGTAGAGATGGCTCTCTGAGGACTCAAGAAGGAGCAGGGACGGCGGGGCGAGCACGGCAAGACGGCGAGCCAGTGCGGAGCCGATGGAGCCGCCAGCACCAGTGATGAGGATGGGCTGAGGGTGAAGCGCATCGAAGACCTCCGCCGAAGGGGATGGCAGGCGCGGGCGCGCGAGAAACCTGGCCCAATCGATGTTTTCCAGGGATGGAATCACAGAACAAGTATAAATTGCGGGGAGTTTCGGTCGGGATGCGCGATGGAAATGCAGGGGACTTGATCGATGCAGGCGGAGAGGGCGGTCGCATACACTGGATGGATTCGGCGGCATGCAGGTTATGAGCAGTTGGGGCCGTATCGGGGATGGAACTTTTGACTAGAAGATGGATGAAAAACGCAGGGGTGTTGGCCCTTGTTTCGCTCATGGTGGTTGCGGCGGAAGGCGCGCCGTTGAGCCATGATGCGGAGGCAGTGCGGACAAATAATCGCGGCGTGGCCGAGATGAGCCAGCAGTTTACGGAACGCGCCGCGGGTACGTTTGCGGAGGCGTTCAAGAGAGATCCAAAGCTGGCGCAGGCCGCCATCAACGAAGGCATTGCGCTGATGACTCTGCAGAAGCTCGATGAAGCCAAGATGGCACTTCGTGCCGCTCTCGCCTTGGATGGGAGTAATGCCCAAGCGTGGTACAACCTGGGGCTGGCGCAGCATGCGGGCAATGAACTGGAGCCTGCGCTGGAGAGCTTTCAGAATGCCGTGAAGTTCGATCCGCGCGATGCGGATTCGTATTACTTCGAGGGCGTGTGCTATGCGGAACTGAAGGATTACGACAAGGCGATTGCGGTGTTTGAGCAGGCGTCGGCGATTGATCCGAATCATGCGTCGAGCGAGTTTCAACTGGCGCGGGCTTTGCAGCGATCAGGGCGTGCGGAGGAGGCGAAGGCGCATTTCAAACGGTTTCAGCACTTGACGAGCACGAAGATTGGCGCGCCGATTGGGTTGGCTTATGGAGAGCAGGGGCACTACTCGACGGTGACGCCGGTGGAGGAACCGGGAGCGGGTGTGAAGGCGATGATTCCGGTGAAGCTGGTGGCGAAGCCACTGACCGTTGGGAGTGCGCCGTTCACGACGACGGGCGGGGCTTGCATGATGGACGTGACTGGCGACGGGCACATGGACCTGGTGCTGATGCAGGAGGGGGCGCAGGCGATTCGTGTGCTCCACAGCAAAGGCGATGGGAGTTTTGAGGATTGGGATGCCGAGGCGGCGGGACTGAAGGCTTCGGGAAATGCGGTTGCCTGTGCAGTGGGTGACTATGACGGCGATGGACTGAACGATCTGGCAGTAGCTCTGAACGATGCGGTGCTGCTGTTCCGGAACCTGGGCAAGGGGAAGTTTCAGGATGTGACGGCGGAGGCTGGGCTGGCAGCGAAGAATCGTCCGACGGGGATTACGTTTATCGATTACGACCATGATGGGGATCTGGATTTGTTTTTGACCGGAGCGCCTCTCAAAGCCAGTGATAAATCGAATGTTTTATGGCGCAATAACGGAAATAGGACGTTCACCGAGTGGACCGAGCAGGTTGGGTTAGAAGGTAAAGACTTTACAAATTCACAGTCCGCGATTCTGACTGATTTCAACAATGATCGAGCTGTCGACATTGCTGTTGCCGGTGACATGAACGCGCCAGTTATTTATATCAATCCGAGGGAGGGTAAATATTCATCGCAATCACTTTATGATGAGAGCCCGTTTTTCAGCGACACCTCAGTTCTGACTAGCGGAAAACCAGTAGATAGAGTTCCCATTGCTACTTATGGCATTGCCGTCCTCGACTTCAACAAGGATGGCTGGATGGATATTGCTGTCACTCACGCGAACGCACCGGGATTGTCGCTATGGCGCAACGTTGCGGGGCCAGAGCATGTGGGGCGGCGATTTGAACGCGTGAAGTTACCGCTGAAGGGCGCGCTGGGCGGATGGGGAGTTACCGCGATTGATATTGATAACGATGGGTGGATCGATCTGGCGGCAATTGTGGAGACGAAGGCTGGACCTGAAGTCCGCGTGTTCCGGAACAAAGGGGATGGGAGCTTTGAGGATGTGAGCCACGGGTTGGGGCTGGACGCGTTGAAGCTGCACGAGCCGCGCGGGTTGATTGCCGCGGATGTGGATGGGGATGGCGCGCCTGATTTGATTGTGACGCAGATGAATGCGCCGCCGGTGCTGCTGAAGAACGTGGGCGCGAACAAGAACCATTTTGTGCGGCTCGATTTGAGTGGGTTTGCAGATAACAAGACAGCGCTGGGCGTGAAGGTGGAGGTGTTTGAAGGCGGGTATTGGCAGAAGTGGGAACTTGCCGGTGCGTCGGGGTATCAGACGCAGGCGCCGCCGCAGATTCTTGTGGGGTTGGGCGATGCTGAAAGGATTGATCTGCTGCGAATTTTGTGGCCCACGGGCGTGCTGCAGGATGAGATTGACTTACCCAAGCTGACGAATGGGCGGGCAGTGATTGCGATGAAAGAAGCGGACCGGCGGGGAAGCAGCTGTCCAGTCTTGTTTGCATGGGATGGGCATAAGTACAAGTTAGTGACCGATGTTATTGGCGCGGGAGTGGTGGGGCACTGGTTTACGCCGGAGCGGAGAAACATTCCTAACCCTGGCGAATGGGTGAAGATGAATGGCGACCGGACGGCGCTGGTGAACGGTAAGTTGAGTTTGCGCTTCATGGAACCGATGGAGGAAGCGAATTACATCGACGAGTTACGGCTTGTGGCTGTAGATCATCCGGAGAATGTCGAGGTAAATCCGGATGAGCGGTTCCTGGACGATCCGCCGTTTGCTTCAGGGCGCGTGGTGGCGAGCGCGGGTGCAAGGCTGCCGGTGGGCGCGTGGGATGGCGAGGGGCGCGATGTGCTGGATGCGTTGAGCGGGCGCGATCGTAAGTTCGCGAGCGGATTTACGGCTGCGCCCTATGACGGGTTTGCGAATCTTCATGCGCTGACGCTGGATTTGGGTGATGTGAATGCGAAGGCGCCGCTCAAGCTGCTGATGACGGGGTATGTGAATTACTTCAGCGCTACCTCGCTGTACGCGGCGTGGCAGGCTGGGGTGAAGCCGGTTTCGCCTTATGTTGAGGCGCAGTTGGCGGATGGGAGTTGGAAGAAGATCGTGGAGGATGCGGGATTTCCGGCGGGGCTGGAGCGGACGATTGTTGTGGACCTGACGGACAAACTGCCGGAGGGCGCTCGGAAGATCCGGCTGATGACGAACCTAGAGATTTACTGGGACCAGGTGCTGATCGATAACAATTCTGACGCGGAGGCGCGCGCGACAGAAGTGCCACTGGCATCGGCGACGCTGCATTTCCGCGGGTATCCGAAACAAATTGAAGGCTCAAGCCCTGGGGATCTGGAATACGACTACGACACTGTGAGTTTGACGGGGCCGTTTCAGCGGCAGCGGGGCGACTACACGCGGATGGGCGATGTTACGGAGTTAGTCATGGGAATTGACGACCGGTTTGCTATCTTCGGAAGCGGGGAGGAGATTGCGGCGGAGTTCGATGCGACTAAGTTACCGGCGCTGCCCGAGCATTGGAAGCGGGATTATTTCTTCTATGCGAATGGATATGTGAAGGATATGGACTGGTGGGATGCTTCGCCGTTTACTGTGGCGCAGTTACCTTTTCATGGGATGGCGACTTACCCGTATCCGGAGGGCGAAGGTTATCCGGATGATAAGAGTGCGCTGGACTACCAGTTGAATTGGAATGACCG
>JBEKZG010000587.1:0-4873 GCA_049510095.1 Occallatibacter sp. | reverse complement strand
TAATCGGGAGGGAAGACAATATTCAGCTCTTCAAAGTGGCCGGCTTCATTCACAAAGCCGTGCACCATCATGGCGTCGGCATTCATCTCCCCTGGTCCCGCCGCTGGCCGCACAATGTTATAAGGCCATGGCGGTTCGAGCTTTAAGACACTTCCTGCCGCGGCGGCCTCGGCGCGTGGAAGCGAGTACTGCATGATCCAGCTCTTGGTCAGGCCCACGTGCAGATACACGGTGTACGCCAGCCGTCCCTTCCACACTCCCGATGCTTCGGGATACTTATCCGTCAACGAAACGCCCACCACTACCGACCCGAATACCCCGGTCTTAGGCAGTGTGATATGCGCCATTGGCGGCTGGTTGCCGTGGCCGGAGCCATTCCCGGCTCCTGTTTGGGAGCCAGGCCCGGTCTGCTGCTGCCCTTTCAGGTTGCCCGCGCCCTCAGCCTTTGTTGTCCCGCCTCTGCCCTCCGTGTCGCGGTGCGCCACTTCTGCGGGGTTTACCGCTTTGCCCTGGCCTTGCGTCAGCGATCCCGGCGAACTGGTGGGACCCGACTGATTCGAAGACGGCACAACTACAGATCCTTGTTTCATGTGAACATCGGAGAGCGCCACCACGGTGGCCGGAGTTGGCTGGGCATTGGTAGTTGACGTGGTTTGCGGGGCTTTTTGCGGCAGTTCCGGTCCGTGTACAACCACGGGTGTCGTAGTGCTGGCCAAAATCGGCACCTTAGTCACAGTCAGCGCCGACGCCGGAATCGGCACGTCTGCCAGTTTCACTTCCTTGTTGGGCAGGTTCAGGGTTGGCTTTGCCTCGGCGGCTGCAATCGCTTCCGGATTGGGCGGAACTATGGTCTTCACCGGCGCTACTTCCGGTTTGAGCAGGACCACGGTCGGGATGGGAACATCTTTGGGCAGTACGAGCGCCGTCTTGCTTTGCATCAGCGTCTCAAGGCTCTTTGGCGCGGGGATCGTTTCGTGCAGCTCCGCTTGCTCCGCTGCCGGTTTGCCGGGAGGAGCCTTGTGCGCGGTCGGATTCATATTCCCGCTTGCTTCCCGCATTGCCTTCACGGCATCGGGCATGTTCAGGTCGAGATGACGAACAGCCAGCCGTTCGTGCACCACCTGCTGTCGCAAATGAGGTCCGAAGAGTGCGACATAGATGACCACGCCGATCACCGCCGCGTGCATCATGAACGAGAAGATGAACGATGTTGAACGCTTGCTTACATCCGTCCCGTCGGAGAAAAGACTGATCAATTCGGATGACACCATGACCGAATGAACTCCAACCCTCGCAACGCCTGATCCTTCTTAAGGCTTAAGAGATCGGCCGCGTTCTAGTGACACTCAGCTTGACAGGACAAGTGGGACGGCACACATGACTGGCTTTAAAATCTCATTGTAGTCTCTTCTGAATCGCTTTTTCTTTCCATTGTAAGGCTTTGTGTGTGTACGAAGGTAATTCTGTTTATCTCCAAAGTGTTAGATGAGCCAAACTCGATAAGAATCAACGCTCATGGGCGCAACACTGAAACATGGGCCCCCTTCGCACATGGAAAGCGCTCCATTATGGCGATCCATCGCGAGCGGCCCGCTACTTTCCGCGCCGCTGGTTGCTGGGAAGGATGGTAAGGAGGATGATAGCTATCTTGATACCTCAAAATTGTGCCACCTTCGTGGTAGAAACTCGTGTTCTAATTTGTAAAGACCCGGTGGAAAACAGTGTACACTTGACTCACGCCTGAACTTGTCCATCTTGTTTGTAGAGAACGCACCTGCTGGGTTCGGCGCGAATTTGAAAACTTGTTTCCTTGGAGACAGCGCCGTAGCCAAGGGAACAGTGAGGCGGAACCGATACTTTAACCGGTTCAAACAGGCACCCATATGAATCGAAGAGTACTGACCATCCTTCTCCTCGCATTCGTCATAGCTGGCGTATGCGCCTTTGCGGTCTATCATCTGGTCGCTGGCCGGATGACGACAGCAAAACCTGCCGCTACCACACGCGTGGTGGCTGCCGCCACGGACATCAAACTTGGAGCGGTCCTTAACTCTGCCGACCTTACTACGGAAGAGATTGCCGGCACGATTCCCAAGGGAGCCATTCTCGAGAAGGACAAAGGCAACGCCATAGGACGCGGCGTGCTCGCTGATATTTATCAGGGAGAAGCCATTCTCGACAACCGCTTGGCTCCTATCGGTTCCGGCGGCGGATTGGCTGCTACCATTCCGCAGGGAATGAGAGCGGTAGCCGTCAGAGTGGACGACATTATCGGCGTGTCGGGTTTTGCCACTCCCGGCATGCGGGTAGACGTTCTCATATCGGGCCTGCCGCCAGGCACAGAGGGGCAAACAGTCAATGCCGAAAGAGGCACCCTGGTCAAGACCCTCCTCCAGGATATTCAGGTCTTGTCCGCCGGACCTGATATTCAGAAGGATCCTGAAGGCAAGGCTCATTCGGTTCAGGTGGTCAATCTCCTGGTCACGCCTGAACAGGCGGAAATCCTCAGCCTGGCCTCCAAACAGACACAACTTCAGTTGGTGCTGCGGAACCCGCTTGACACCAAGACAGATCCGGTTGCCGGAACGGCCCAGTTGAATCTGTGGGACGACCAGAAGGCTCCCGTAAAGCCCCTGCACCCTGTGGCATCAACTCCGAAAGCCAAGGCCGCCCCCCCGCCGTTTTCCATTGAAGTCATCAACGGTCACAATGCAAGTGAAGAAAAATTTAGCACTCCCGGGGGGCAGCAGTGAGACGGAAGTCCGCAATTTCCATCGCAACTTTAGGCGCACTCACCTTTCTCTTCTGTGCTGGACCGAGCTTCAAGGCTCAAACTGCGCCGCCTGCTCCACCCGCTCCACCCGCTCAACAACCGTCGCCGGCTTCGCTGCAGGATTCCGCGAATGAGCTGTCCGTGGCCGTCGGCAAGACTGTGCTGGTTGATACAGCCCTGCCCATCCGGCGGGTAGCTTTGGGTCTGGGTGACATCGCCGAGATCCACGCCACAAGCCCGACTGAAGTCATGGTTAGCGGCAAAGCTCCTGGTGAGACCAGCCTGATTATCTGGGACACAAAGGGCGGCAGGCAGTTCTTCAACATCACGGTAAGAGGCAGCTCGGCCATCTCCGATGACAATCTCGAAGGCATTCGCCGCGAACTCAGAGCAGAACTCCCTGGGCAGACCATTAAGCTCAGTGTCGAAAATGGCACCATCTTCATGCGTGGCACGGTCAAGGATCTGATGGCAAATGATCGTGCGGTCAAGATTGCGTCCACTGCGGGCAAGATTGTCAATCTGCTTGATGTTCAGGTTCCCCCTTCTCAGCCGCAGATTTTGCTGAAGGTGCGCTTCGAAAGCGTTGACCGGACGAAAGAAATTCAACTTGGCATCAATTTCTTCAGCAGCGGTTTCGGCAATACAATTGCAGGCATTAACACGGGCGAGTTTTCTCCGCCTGGGGCCAGTTACCCAACCACGTCGTCTTCATCGTCGTCGACAACAAACGTGTCGCAGGATCTGAACATCTTCGCTTTCTTGCCCGGCTTGAACGTAGGCGCGACCCTCGAGGCTCTTGAAGGAAAACAGATAGCGCAGGTTCTGGCGCAGCCCAACATCGTTGCGGCGAACGGCAAACAGGCCAGCTTCCTGGCCGGCGGAGAATTCCCGATTCCGATTGTACAAGGCACTGCGGCGGGCGGAGCCGGAGCCGTTTCCATCCAGTTCAAGGAATACGGTGTTCGCCTCAACTTCATTCCCACAATTACCCCGCGCGGCACCATTCGCCTCCAGGTGGCGCCGGAAGTCAGTACGCTGGACTACGCCAATGGCGTCGAAATCGGCGGGTTTGACGTGCCCGGCCTCGACACGCGGAGAGTGCAAACAGAGGTCGAGTTAGCCGATGGCCAGACCTTTGCAATCGGTGGACTGCTCAACGACACCGACAACGAAACTTACCAGAAGATTCCGTTCCTCGGCGATATTCCGATTCTGGGCAAGTTCTTCCAGTCGATGCAGAAAACCAAGATCAACTCGGAACTCATCGTGCTTGTGACTCCGGAGATAGTGGCTCCCATACCTGCCGGCGCACCTTTGCCTGAGCCGAAGTTCCCCAACAAATTCCTGCCTCCCAACACTGGCATACCGATGAACAATCCTGATGCCAAAACGGCCGACAACACCCCCGAGCCCGCTCCGACGGTGATCCCCGTAGAGAAGCTGATTGACAGCATGAAACCGGAAAAGACGCTGGTCATTTCCAGTGGGTCGGGAAGCTTTGGCGGCGGAGGGTCGATCGGCGGAGCAAGTACAGGGAACGCTTCCATGCCAGGCGGCTCAACTTCGCCCACCGAACCTTGAGGCTTTCGGCTGCCTTGCGGCAGCCGGGAACTCTCTAAAAACCGTATACTCCCGGTTTTCCGGCAGTGCTTGAAGGGCGCGCAAAATGCGCCCTTCAATTTGTCTGGAGCCTGAAGCGCGTTCCATCTCCAGTCGGTGATATTCAATTCGATCTGAGGCAACCGGATGGATCTGTTCAGTTCACCTAAGACTCAAAGAATTTCAGGCGCCGCTTCGCGCACCGAACCCTCTCATGATGCTCGTCTGCGTGTTGCAAACCTCACTCGGAATACCTTTCTCGCGAACTCGATGGAAGTGGCTGACACCGGCGCAAAGCGCAGCAAGGGCCTTCTGGGGCGTAAAGGTCTTGCACCCGGCGAAGGTCTCTGGATCGTGCCCTGCGAGTCCGTTCACACAATCGGCATGCAGTTCCCAATTGACCTTGTTTATATTGACCGCAAAAAGCGCGTCAAGAAGATCAGGAGCGCCGTACCCCCCTGGCGGTTGTCCGCCTGTCTTTCGGCGCACTCCATCATC
>JBEKZG010000586.1:0-5020 GCA_049510095.1 Occallatibacter sp. | reverse complement strand
ATTCTTCAGGGCAGCGACGGCATTGCATCCGGCGCCGGTAATGGTGCTCGTGCTATCGGTCCATGCGGATTCGAGCTGGGCGACCGTGGGATCGTCCAGGTCTGTTAACCCGAAGTATCCATCCACGCCAATGATATCGACAAGGCTCCAAAACGAAACCGTGCTGTACTCGTCACCGCAACCGGATGCATTGGCGCCATACATGATCGGCCCGCTATAGTCGGTTCGAACTGCGGCGATCAGTGTCTGCCAGTAGGCGAGATTTGCAGCAACGCTCATGGTCTTGAGCTCTGTGCCGATACTCAGACCATCCACGCCGTACGTCGTAGCTAACTGCGCGTAGTGGGTAATATATGCCTGATAACTGGTAAACCAGGCGCTGACACTGGTCGGGGTAATCTCGCCGCGCCAGATGCTATAACCGGCCACATCCACATGCGGCTTGAGCACAACCTTGATCCCCAGATTATGGTATTGCTGAATCGCTGCAATAATCTGGGCGTCGGTGGCACTGTTGTTGGGATCGGCGGCAATCGTCGTTGAGCTGGCGGTTGGCATGAACCATTCAATCGTGATGGCCACATAATTGGCGTTCGTGCTTTGAATGAACGATATATAGTTGCTGTCGCCGGTGGTCCCTAGATCGTCATTGCTATACACCGCGCGCACAATGGCGTTGTATGGGAATTCGCTCACGCTGGTGGTCTGCCCAAAGGCCTTCGGCGCGACTCCGGAGAGGGCAAAGACTGCCACTACGACAAGGACGATGAGCAAGCGAGTGATGCGATTCGAAACTGTGCGTGTAAGCTTCATGGCTTCACCCCCGTCTGAGTCAGGCACCAACTCGGAACTGCAATCGGGCTGCCGGCCTGAAGGCCGCTGGAACCGCCGATTGGCTTGGACGCCGAGCATTCCTGCCTGACCGAGCAGCCGTTGGTGCATCCCATAATCTTCGTGACTTGGATCGAAACAGATCGGATGCTGAACGACTTAACCGTTCCGCAGAATCCATCGCCGGCCCAAGGAAGAACACACACCGTATCTCCCACGGAGTGGCCCGAAGAGCGTGCGCCTGAAGCAAGCAGCAGCGCTGCTATCTCCGTTTTCCCGGTTCTCTCCGCAACTTCCAGAGCTGTCCCTGTGCCACGCGTAGCCGCGTCGAGGTTGGCGCCTGCCGCGATCAGGGCCTGAACAGCCTCCATCTGACCGCCCTGGGCAGCGGCGATGAGTGCGGTCCGTCCGTCGGCCGATCTCGCATCGATGCCGGCTCCCTGAGCAAGAAGCGATCGAACCGTTTCGGTTTGGCCCGCGGATGCGGCAACAATTAGAGGCGTAAGCCCCTGCGCGTCCCGAGCGTCCAGGCGCAGGTCGTGTTGCAGGCTGGATTGCACTGTTCCCTGAGCCCGGGTATTTGTCCCAACAATCACGGGCGCCAATAAAGCCATCGTGAACGCGAAGTGCAAGGCGCGCTGGCGAGCGCGCGTACAGCTTGGCAACGTCCTGATTGTGCGCATCGTAGATCCTCCGTTACGCGTCGATCTCGATCCTGTCCGAACAGTCTCGGAACTTTAATTACACGCGTGAAGCGAGCCTTTCATGCTTCACGCGTGCGTTAGTTGCGGCGACTACGTGTTGCGGCAATTCCCTAGTTAACGGTGCAGGCCGTTCCGTTCAGGGAGATTGCCGTTGGTACCGCGTTGGTCGTGCCGTTCCAAGTTCCGTTGAAGCCGATGCCGCTAAGGGTGGCTCCTGCGGCGATGCTGCCGTTGTAACTCTCGTTCTTCACGGTCACGTTAGCGCCGCTCTGGGTTTCAATACCATTCCAGAGTTCTGCAACTGTCTGCCCATTGGCGAACGTCCAGGTCAGCGTCCAACTGGTAATGGCAGTCGGTCCATTGACGATGGTGATGGATGCACCAAAGGCGCTCGTGTTTTGCGGCGAGATCACGTAGTCAACCGTGCAGGCGCCGCCGGAAGGAGCGACGGTGAGCGCGATCGTGGTGGTTGCGGTGGTGCTCGCCGAGGTTCCCGTGACGGTGACGGTAGCCGAACCGGTGGCGGCCGTGGGGCTTGCAGTCAGCGTAAGCACGCTGGAGCTTGTAGAGGAAGGTGGGCTGAACGAGGCCGTTACGCCGCTGGGCAGGCCCGATGCGGTAAACGAAACGCTGCCTGTGAATCCGCCTGTGTCAGTCAACGTGATGGTGCTGGTGCCTTTGCTGCCTTGGGTGACTGAGAAACTCGACGGCGAAGGTGCAAGCGTAAAGCCGAGGATTGGCTTGGCGTTGACGGTGAGCGCGATGGTAGTCGTCGCGGTTGTGCTTCCAGAAGTTCCGGTGACGGTGACGGTAACCGGGCCGGTGGCGGCCGTGGAGCTTGCAGTCAGCGTGAGCACGCTGGAACTCGCAGAGGAAGCTGGGTTGAAGGAAGCCGTGACGCCGCTGGGCAGGCCCGATGCGGTAAACGTGACGCTGCCTGTGAATCCGTCCACATCGTCGACAGTGATGGTGTCTGTTGCGCTGCTGCCTTGCGTTACAGACAGGCTGGACGCTGAGGCCGCCAGTGTGAAGCCGGGTGTCGACGATCCGCCACTCAATGGGAATTGGATGCCTTCGAGCAAGGATTGCTTCAGGGAGCTAACAGGCGTTGCATCGTAGTTATTGTCGAGCAACGCATATGTGTCTTCCCCGTTCAATGCCCAATAAGTCCAGTTGATCTGCGGGTTGCTTTGCAGATAACCGACCATGCTTTCGAACCACTGTCCCTGGCTGCCGGCGGCTGTGTTTTCGATATCCGCGCTAGTGTTATCTGTGCCGAATTCACCTACCCAAACCGGCGCGGTGTCGTCGGCGCTGATATATCCCCAATACTTATTCCAAACCGCATCCAGGCTGGCGGGAGTCGTGCTGCTGTTGAACCAGGCTTGCTGATAGAGGTTCGGACCGTAATCGTGGGCGGAGTAGACTAGTTGGTCTGCAACATCCAGCACAATCGGGTTGCTTGCAACGCCAATCAGGTTCCCGCCCTGCCAGCCGCAAACGCCGCTATAGCAGTCATTGCCTTCAACAAAAATCAGCAGTTTCGGATTGATGGCGAGGATTGCATCCCCCGCGGCTTCCGCAGCCACAGGCCAGTTTTGAGTGGTAAGGCTCGTGGGGCAGCCATTGGTCGCTGTGTCCCCGGTCCAGCAGGAACCGGTCGTGGCGCCGCTCCCGGATAGGTGTGGCTCATTGCGCAGGTCCATGCCAATAACCGTCGGGTTCCCGTTGAAGGTGAACTTGCTCGCGCTGTAGCGCGTCGCCATTGTCCGCCAGTCGGCAATCCAGTTTGTCTGTGGATATGCGCTTGTGTACCACAGGCCGTTGGCTTCATTGGTCTCTCCAGCTTCCGAACGGTGGTTATCGAGAATTACGCGCAGTCCGATCGATCCGGCATATGCGATAATCGTGTCCATATCTTCAAGCGCTGTTTGCCCGTCGAGAGCCTGATTGGCCGCGGCACCGTTCGCGTACGTCGTGTAGTTCGTGGGAACTGGGTCGCTCTCCACCAGTTGGTTCGAAAATGGGATGCGGATCACGTTATAGCCAAGGCTCTTGATGGTGTTCAAAACCGTGTGGTAGTCCTGTGCCCAAAGTCCATGAACAAGGTAGTCGGGAGTCTCGGCACCATACCAATTGATTCCAGCCATACGCACTTCCGTGCCATCGGAATCGAGAATCTTGTTGCCGTTGGTATGCCAATATCCCGTTCCTTGGGCCCATGCACCGGGGGCTATGAAAGCCAGTAGCAGCGCCGCGAATACAAATACGCCTTGCGCCATTCTTAGGCCGGAGCGTGTCTGCTTGTACGTTCTTGTGAATGCGAAATGCATCGATGATCATCCACTTGCGGTTTTCAGATTCCGTCAATTGCAGCCTGGGGTGGACAGAACAGGTCGAACGACCCGTTCCGTCCCGTTCCCGTTGTCGCGACTATTTGTGGCGGTTGCTTTCTAGTTGACTGTGCAGGCCGTTCCGTTGAGCGAGAACGCGGTTGGTATCGCGTTGGTGGTTCCGTTCCAGGTGCCGTTGAAGCCGATGCCGGAGAGAGTTGCGCCAGCGGCGATGCTGCCGTTGTAGGGTTCGTTCTTCACCGTCACGTTCGCGCCGCTCTGGGTTTCAATGCCGTTCCAGAGTTCTGCAACTGTCTGTCCGTTGGCGAAGGTCCAGGTCAGAGTCCAACTGGTTACGGCGGTTGGTCCGTTGATGATGGTGATGGTCGCTCCGAAGGCACTCGTGTTTTGCGGTGAGGTCACGTAGTCAACCGTGCAGGCGCCCCCGGAAGGAGCGACGGTAAGCGCGATCGTGGTGGTTGCGGTCGTGCTACCCGAGGTTCCTGTAACGGTGACCGTGGACGTGCCGACAGTGGCCGTGGCGCTGGCCGTGAACGTGAGCACGCTGGTTCCGGTGGTGGGGTTGGTGCCGTAGGCAACAGTTACGCCGCTGGGCAAGGTGGATGTGGTAAGCGTGACGCTGCCTGTGAATCCGCCCGTTTCGGTCACTGTGATGGTGTCGGTTGCGGTCTTGTCCTGAGTTACCGACAGGGCGGTCGCTGAAGGCGCAATCGTGAAGCCCGAGCCAGAGACGGTGAGGCTGATCGTGGTCTTTGCGGTCGTGGTTCCGGAGGTTCCGGTAATGGTGACCGTGGACGTGCCAACAGTGGCCGTGGCGCTGGCTGTAAACGTGAGCACGCTGGTTGAGATCGAGGGGTTGGTGCCGTACGCGACAGTTACGCCGGTAGGCAATCCCGTGGCGACGAGAGTTACGCTGCCGGTGAATCCGTCCACGTCCGCCACCGTGATGGTGTCGGCGCCGGTCTTACCCTGCGCGACCGACAGAGAGGCCGGCGAAGGGGTAAGCGTGAAGCCAGGCGTAGTTGAGGAACTGACGGTCAGGGCAACGGTGATGCTCGCCGTCGTGCTCCCGGAGGTTCCGGTGATGGTCACCGTAGCTCCGCCGAGGGCAGCCGTACTGCTGGCCGTCAG